>JAWCKO010000209.1:0-2509 GCA_038851915.1 Bathyarchaeia archaeon | reverse complement strand
CTCGTGCTAGGACGTTTTTAATCTTGGCCAGGTGCACCTCCTTGTGCTATAAAATTAGCTTTTTTTAAAATGTCGTCAAGGCCAATAGTCAGCACAGCGGCGCATTTGAGCAGTAATTTTTAAACTTCCCTTTCATCTACCAGATCGAGAGAACTCTTTAGGCATCACCGAAGAAATCACTATAACCTCTATCAACTATAGCAGGTTAAGCTCTCTAAGCTTCTCAACCGTAGGTTTACCTGTTTCTAAATCCCATCCTCTAAGTCTATAATATTCGTCGAGCATAATTTTGAGTTCCTCTTTAGATGTCACCAAGCCTTGATTTGGATGTGAAAGTATTTTCTTAGGCAAAGTGTCGTGTTCACGTGTTACACCTTCACGTACATTGAAAAGTCTCTCCATATTCATTATACGTTCACCTACCATTAGAAGTTCTTTTTCATTTAGAGCGATGCCAGTAACGTAGTTGTAGGCTTTAGTTATATCGGATAGTTCGAATATTGGTAGGGCAAACTTACATACTATTAGTGAGTCAAAAAGCGTGAATAGGTCTTCTCTCTCTTTGACAAGCTTACCCTTCCCCTCAATTTCTAAACGGTCAATAGCCCCTGTGAGCTCTGGCACTTGCGCTCTAGCTCTCAAGTGGCAGGCTCCTCTACTTGAAACAGCGTACTGAAGAGCTGTTCCTTTAAGTACACGAGCATCATATCCTGGGCATTCTAATCCCTTAACATGAACGGCTAAAGCTTCAGCTCCTAGCTTTCCAGAGGCCCTTTTAGAACCTTCAGCTAAAAGGTTACCTATACCCTTCCTATAGGCTATAAGCTCTAAAAGCCTCATGAGAGCCCCCGGGTCTCCAAATCTAAGTTTAAACCCTAAATCTTCCTCCGATAGTATCCCTCTTTCGAAACATTCCATAGCAAAAGCCACTGTACAACCTCCAGTAATTGTATCTATGCCCAACTTATCGCAGAGTTCGTTAGCCTTAATCACGGCCTTTAAATCATCTATAAAACAGTTGGGGCCTAAGGCATAGGTACTCTGGTATTCGGGCCCCACTATGGCTGCTCCTTTGAACGGTCCATCTCTAACAACGTTGTATTTTCCACATTTTATAGGACATCTGTTTAAGCAACCAACATCTCTGACGAATGTATTTCTAAGCATGTACTCAGCATCTACGTTTTCAGCTTTTTCGAAGAAGCCGTATGTCCAGTTCCTAGTTGGAAGTGCTTCCTGCGCATTAGCTATTTCAAGGGTTCCCAATGTGCCGTAAACTCTATGGTGTTCAATTCTAGCACTTTTAGATTTTTCAACGATCCCTTTAGCGACTTCTAAGACACCGTCTGGGTTAGCAACTTCAATTCTGCTTGAACCGTGAACAGCTATGGCTTTCAGCTTCTTCACACCCATAACAGCTCCAAGTCCACATCTACCAGCCTGTCTATAACGGTCGCTCGTTATGCAGGCGAATTTAACAAGGTTTTCTCCAGCAGGTCCTATGCTTAGAATGCCTAGTCTCTTCTCACCTAAATCGCTTCGCAGGATGTCTTCAGCATCCCAGCACGTAGCTCCCCAAATGCTACTTGCATCACAAAGTTTAATGTCATCATCAAATATTTTGAGAAAAACCGGTTTTTCAGATTTTCCTTCGATTATTAAGACGTCGTATCCGGCTTTTTTAAGATACTCGCTAAAGAAGCCGCTAGAGTAGGATTCACCTAGAATCCCAGTCAAAGGTGATTTAGCAAATACTCCAAATTTAACGGCTATTGGTATTGGTGTTCCACAGAGGGGGCCTGTAGCGAATATAAGTTTATTCTCAATGCTTAACGGGTCTATTTTTGGAGGAACTTCATCATAGAGTATTCTTACACCGAATCCATTTCCACCTATGTAAGACTTGACCATTTGATCGGATAAAGGCTCAATTTTAAAAGAACCACTACTAAGATCTACTCGTAAGATCTTACCAGCGTAACCTAACATGTGAAATTATCCTCCACAAACTGTGTGTGGAAAAAGCACAACAGATTCTCCGCCCTTAAACTTTAAAAACCTAAAGTTTCTACGTAAGGGGATCTTATTCACTAAGACTACAACCTTAGGACTTAAGTCCCCCGTAGATTCATCTACGAACTCTCTTTTAAACGGCCAACCAAACTTCTTTTCAAGTTCTTCAAGAAGCTCCAGTAGGCCAGCATCCTCTGGAAGGGTAACTACAAGTTTACCTATTCCAAGCCGTCTCTTAGCCTCCCCTCTAAATTCCACGTTAATCGTTATCTCCTTCTGACATACACTGGTTGGTAAAGCTTGTCTCTCATGATCGTCTTCGCTTATGAAGGGTATCACCTCCAGACGGGTGTAACCCCTATAATCTTTCTAAGAAAGACTAAAACGCTTATAGCTATCCCGAGTAGGATGAATATTATGGCTACGGTTCTCTCCACATCTGCAGAAGCCAAGCTTAGGAATATTGCAATAGGCATTGTTTCAGTTCTCATTCTTG
>JAWCKO010000208.1:0-2512 GCA_038851915.1 Bathyarchaeia archaeon | reverse complement strand
TGTGATATGTGTATTATTGTTATGACGGCTATTGCCATTAAGATTGATATGGACGTCGTTAGTGCAATCGTTACTGAAGAATACTTGTTCAATTTGATGCCGTCCTCCTGAGGAACCTCTTTAAAGTGTTTCTAAGTTCGTACACGTATACTAGAGCTGTTAAAATCACAGCTGTTAAAACGGGTAATGAAAAGGCGAGCACGCTCTTTAAATGCATGATTGAAAAGCCTACTTCAGCTTTTAAATCGCCTGTGAGCTCAGATAAGTAGCCGTTCCAAGTTAAAACGGTAAGCCAAATAACGTCTTCTGGGAAGAAGCCTGCGAGCCTCTTATCAGCCTTTTCAACATCTCTTTTAGAGATTTTAGTTTCAAATGCGATTTTCAAACCTGATGGTTCTATAGATTCAGGTTTAATCCTATCAGTAGTTAGAAGATAAAGCGTTATGGATGAATAGCCGTTGATTATGCTGGAGGCTTTTAGAGGATAGTATATTTTCTCGCTTCTAAATCTGTAAACTAAGGGTTTAACCGTTTTAAGAGTTGTTGAAAGCGAAATCAAGTCGAAGACCAAGTAGCCGTAGCCTTCAATCAGATAGGCATCTACAATACTACTCAGTTCTCTGAGCATTAGAGGCTTGGGAAGACTTTTATTGGATAGGAGCCCCAAAACCCATTCCGCAACAGACCCTCCACTATCGGCTTTTAAAATGTTGATTTCATGGACATCTATAACCTCATGGTAAATGACCTCAACAGTTTTACTGCTTAGTTCACGAAGATTAGGCTCATAGAAAACAGTTTGAGTAGTGGTGCGGATGACACTCTCTAAGAATCTGAAAATGTTTAAATCTCCTTCTTCCACCTCAGGTATAGATGGTAATGGTATAAACTCTAACGCATATAGAGATTTCTGTGGGAGTATAAGAGGCGTTTCTACCAACGTGGGTCTTACGTAAAGGCTCGTTGAAATTATTAAGATTTCTTCACCATCCTTCCACGCAATAGCTGCAAGCTGACCGCTTTGGTAGGCCACGGCGGGTTCCACCGGAATAACACATTTATCGCATAAGGTTGGCTGAGTTGATAGTGAAATGGAAAATAATAGGATTGATAACTCTAAAGTCCTCCACTTCATAGGCACTATGTAAGTTTTACGAAGATGATGATATAAATCTAAAGATTAGAACATTTAAAGTAAGCTTACTTTAAAGGACGTTTAATTTTTTGCCGTAAAGTATTAGAAGAATTCGTTTAACGATTCATAGTTATGTCTACATTTATGTACTTTAAAATCCATTTAAAACCCACTAACTTTCTCAAGGAGAATAGTTAAAATTCGCTTTCTCCACTAGTACAATATAGATGCTATGAAGCTTGTAGAAGAAGTTATATTTAGGAATAGATTTTACGTATTTAAAGACCGATATCATGCGGTGGAGTTACTTGCGAAAAACTCAAAGAGTATAATGGTGTAGATTCATACGTTTTAGCGATTCCAGCCGGAGGTGTTCCCATTGGCTACGTTATCTCTAAAAGCTTGGGATCGCCGCTCGACGTGATTATCGTAAGGAAGATCCATATCCGTAGAATCAAGAGGCAGGTTTTGGCGCCATAACTTTCGACGGAGTTATCATATTCAATGAACAGCTACTTTGTATATTAGGTTTAACTAAAGAAGAAGTCGATAAATGCATTGAAGTTGAAAGAAGCGCCATTGAAAGAAGAGTGAAACTTATTAGAGGAGAAAAGCCCTTCCCCGATATCACGGGCAGAACAACTATTCCTATTGACGATGGTATTGCCTCAGGATATGCAATGCTTTCAGCTGTAAAATCCGTTAAGAGGAGAGGACCTTAGAAAATAGTTGTTGCCATCCCAACTGGATCTGAAGACGCTATTAAGCTATTGAAGCCATGGACAGATGAAATCGTCTGCCTGAATATTCGAACAGGACCTATTTTCGCGGTGGCAGATGCTTACTATTACTGGTACGATCTTACGGATGAGGACGTGGTAAAGGTCTAGGATCTATTGCTTAAGGTGGCTTTCTCCTTTAAGTTATGAAAATTTGAAAAGTTGTGAGGATGAGAATGAAAGTCTTTTAAAAAGCTAGATTTAAAAATTGGAAGATTTCAACATTCAGTAAGATGTACGAGTGAAATGCTAAAAGAGGTGTCATTTAGAAATATGGCCTTCATCTGATTCTTTAAAGCCAAGCTTCTTAGCGAATTGGAGTAATCCATCGTTCCATCCTTCAGCTGTAAAGTCTATTAGCTTTCACATTGAAAATTACTTTCTGTGTGAAAGCTGTTATTTAATCTCGGGCCTTTGACTCCAAGGACTATATGTATTCACGTTGTATGAAGCTACGTGAAGGCATGCAGAGTCGTTTGAATGCATACCTTGGATGAAGGGTTACGCACAAATATATCTGTGCAACATCGTCTGCGGAATGCATCTTGAATATATCTCTCAGTACCTTTTGTCGAAATGTTTAAAGTTTCATATTGAC
>JAWCKO010000207.1:0-2535 GCA_038851915.1 Bathyarchaeia archaeon | reverse complement strand
GCAAGCATCGAGCCGAAGTATCCCATTCCATCTATGAATCCCGCTACACTGGCTCCACCGTAGCTTTCATCAAGCTCCATAGGTATGACGGTAGATATTATCACATGTGGACCGTAGAGAGTAAATCCTACGATAAATAGCGAAAGTACTCCTACTTCAAGACTTATATTAGAAGCATAGTGGAAAGTAACTATTGCAAAGCCGAGGGATATTGTTAAAACGCATATTGTCAGTTTCCTCCCGGATTTCTCCAAATAGTCTGAAAGCCAACCTGAGACTAGTGATCCCACAATACCTCCGAGAGGTATAACGGCGGCGGTGTAGCCCGCCACGTCTAAAGGAAGCCTGTATTTTTCAAAGAGATACGATGGAGCCCATAGCGTGAAAACGCTTCGTACAAATTGAAGCAGTATGTATACTGAAGTCATTGTGGCTAAACCCTTTGAAAAGATGAGCTTCTTGAAGTTTACGATTTGCTTTGAATTGTACGCTTCTGTTTTCTCAACCTCTTCAACCGTCAGGTAAAATAGAACTGCAAGCACTATCAGTATGATCGACGGTATTGTAAAAACCATACGCCACCCATAGTTTGACACCAAGTAGCCGAGAATAGGCCAAGCCACCATATTCCCAACGAGGAAACATGAGCCGAATAATCCGCCTATTTTTCCAAGTTCAGACTTAAACCTGCTACTTATAAGTTTAACTACAGCTGGCCATCCGGTCGACTGAGCATATCCATTAACAGCCCATACAACTATTAGTAGAATTGATGTGCTAATGCGGCTGAACAGTATATTCATAATCGCAGAGACGATTAAACCTATGAGTATTATCTTCTTAGGCCCATAACGGTCGACTAATTGTCCATGTATAAACTGTCCTATTGCGTAGAAGATTGAGAATACCCCTGCAATCAAACCCAATGTAAACTTCGAAAGGCCGAGTTCTTCGTTTAAAAGGGGAAGGGCAATGGAGAAATTGAGCCTGGCCAAATATAGGAGAGCGTAAGTTACATATGCCACTAGGAATATACGTCCCCGATCGGAGTTTAAACCAGTTCACCTCACTTTTAAGCTTTAGACAGTTTCCGTCGTCTAGCAGGATATAGATAAACCTTTTACTTAATAATTCTTGAAGAGAGTTAAACATTGTTAGCTTTGTTAACGACTCTCTTGATACAAATTCCCAATTTTTTCACCGTCTTTTGAAAATGTGATACTGTTCATGCCTCCTCTGTTTCTGAAACGTACGGGCATATCCGCGGTAAAGATACACCTATGGAAGAGTAGATGCTAGCGTCTTCAATACTGTCACAAGTCATGCCCTATGTTCCCATAAGCATAAGTTTTTCAGAGCCACTTAGAAAGAATTCATAATCTCATCCTGGAGTATGAATTAGCCGGGCAGTTACCAACCTTCTCATCAGGTAGCTTAACTGTTTGCTGATGCTAGCGTAAACCTCAAATTTAAACGTTCAGCTTCATCAAACGTGTCTCTGCAATGCTTATACACATCTAGAATGTGTCTTCAATAAATGAAGAAGGTAGAGTGACTACGATAGAACCAAGTTTAGAGATGTAGCTTTAGTTGCTGATAAAGTTAAGCGGCCACATTGTAAATAAGCTTACGAAGGAGTTATCTAAGCTAAATATAACTTAAGGGTTGTTGAAAATTGTTGTAACTCTGACAAATCCCAAAGACCATTTCCCCATGTAATGTCGGTGGAAGAGCAACTTAAAAACCTTCATTTAAATCCTGTAAGCCTATCGACAATTCATTCCAGACCTTAACTTCTAAGCTTTCTTGTCGAGCGTTTATGTAAAAACATATAAAATAGACGTTGCGATTCTCCTTCTAATGTTGAGATTTAAAAGGTGTTAATTGATGGGTGTATATAGAATCGCGGTGATCAAGGGGGATGGTATTGGCCCTGAGGTTATAGATGCGACTATGCGTGTTTTAGAGGCTGTGCAAGATGTTTCTAAAGGTTTAAAGTTAAAGCCTTTAGACGTAGAGGCTGGTTTAGAGTGTATACCGAAGTATCGGACGAACCTACCTGAGCATAGTATCAAGCTTTTAAAGGAGAGCGACGCCTGTCTTAAAGGTCCTGTTACAACGCCGGAAGAGCCGGGCTCGCCTAGAAGCGTAGCGGTAACCATTAGGGTAATGTTTGACCTTTATGCCAATGTTAGACCTTGCAAGTCTCTGCCGAATGTTCCATGTTTCAAACCCAATATAGACCTTGTAATAGTTAGAGAAAATACTGAAGACTTATACTCAGGAATAGAGTTTGAGTTGACCCCTGGGGTAGCAGTCGCTTTAAGGGTTATAACGTGGAGAGCATGCGAGCGTATAGCAAGGTTTGCGTTTAAACTTGCTATGAGCCGTAGGAAGAGGCTGGCGTATGTCCATAAGGGTAATATACTGAAGGTCACGGATGGAATATTTAAGAGTGCCGTTTTGAAGGTTGCTCAAGAGTTCCCACAGGTTGAACTCTGGGAATTGAGGATAGATGCGACAGCCATGCAGCTT
>JAWCKO010000206.1:0-2553 GCA_038851915.1 Bathyarchaeia archaeon | reverse complement strand
CAATCCAACTGTTTACGATGAGCTGGCGTTCGCCTTACGCCAGATACACGGCTCTACTACTGAAGTTGATAGGATTATTAGAAAAGTCGCTGAGAGATTTAACATGACGCATTTGTTGAATAGGCCACCGTATAGGTTGAGTATGGGTGAGAAGCGTATAGTTACATTGGCTTCGATAATAGCCTACAACCCAGATATCCTACTGCTTGATGAGCCAACTGCTAATGTAAGCTCAAAAATCATAGAGAGCATTAAAAGCGTGGTGGAGGAGTTTAAACAATCTAATAAAGCCGTAGTCATAGCTTCACATGACGCGGAATTTATCGCTGGAGCATCTGACCGTATATACGTAATAAATAATGGTGTTACAGTCGGCGGCTTGGATTCTAAAACAATCCTATCTGATGATGAGTTACTCGCAATGGCCGATCTAAAAGCCAATCTATGTAAAGGGTTTAAGTGATGTACTTATTCAGAAGACTTAAGTTAGAGGCTACATCAGTAATCCTTTTATCGTTTGTTCTAAGTTTTTGCTCGCCCTGTTTAAACGCACTTGAGACAGAATACTCATCGTCTTCCATCGAATACCTCCAGCCCACGTTAATCGTATCTTCCGTTGAAGGCTTGCCTGTAGTATATCAAAATGGGGTGCCATTTCCCTCGTTTGAAGTTCAAGAGTCTAGACTGTATCTGGACCTTGGAGGTAGTTGGAAAGCGTATTATGAGGGTGAAGGTAATAACTTATGGAGCTTATTTCGGAGGTCTCCTGATGTTTTAAGTAGACTTGAAGTCTACGGATTCCATAGGTTAGATTTCAACGACTCTTCCTGGGAGGATGAAAACATACCCTCCAGTAATAATGTTCGAGGGGGTAAATATGAAGGCTATCAGGGTGTAGTTTGGTATCGGAGGCAATTCTCCATTTCTGATGGGTTTAAAGGTATGTACGTTAGATTGGTATTTCAAGGTTGCAATTATGTGGCTGACGTGTGGGTTAATGAAGTTTACCTGGGATATCATGAAGGCGGTTTTACACCGTTTGTTTTTGATGCGACTGATAAGCTCAACTACGGCGGTATAAACCTTATCACGGTTAGAGTTCCTAATGTAGCATGGGATAATACAAACATTATAGTCCCGTATAGAAGATGTGATTGGTGGAATTACGGAGGCATATACAGAGAGGTTTAGCTAGACATGAAGATTGCCTTGGTAGCGGTAGAACTTTAAAGCCTGAAGAAATATTCAGAGATCTTAAGCTTATAAAAGATGCTGGAGCAAACTGGATTAGGTCTGCACATTACCCTAATCACCCCTTAACCTATATATACGCAGATAGACTGGGGCTTACGGTTTGGGAGGAGATACCGGTCTACTGGTTCGATGATGAAGCTTATGGAATTCAGCTTAAGAGAGGAGTAGCTAAGCAGATGCTTCTAGAGATGGTTTTAAGAGATTATAATAGACCTTCAATTATATTCTGGGGTTTAAGCAATGAGGGGAGTGGCTACGATAATAGAGTGAAGTTTCTCAAAGACCTATCTGAAGCGTTAAAGCTCATAGATGATCATAGACTTAAGTCTCAAGCCCATGTGTGGAATCCATGGGATACGTCTTGGATTGATGGAGGTTTAGATATTCCAGGCTTCAACCTCTACTTCGGAGTTTTCTACGGTTCATTGAACGACTTAGAGTATGCATTAGATATGTTCCATCAGTTGAACCGTGAAACGTCGATTTTGGTGACGGAGTTCGGTTTGTGGTCTGGTGGGGGTGTAGGAGAAGAGAGGCAAGCCCGGTATTTTGAAGAAGCCTGGGTTAAGATAAGCTCTAAACCGTACGTTGCTGGAGTCTGCTGGTGGACGGCTTTCGACTACGATAGTATTATAAACTTTAACACTTTCGGAGCTATCGACTGGAGTAGGAGTAACACTAAGCTTTTGTATAAAACTATCGGTGAGAAATATAGAGGACATAGAATGGTCGTTGAATCTAATGAATTCTTAAAAGATTTCAGCGTAAGTTTAGCATCAGCTTTCATCGCAACCCTTATTCTAGGTGTAGCGTTCCATTCAAAGTTTAGAATGTATCTGCAAGAAAATGGCGGTATTCGCATCTTAATAGCTGGTGTTTATCTTCTCTTAAGTATTGTAAGTCTATCTTTAGCTGTCCTCTCTTTCCTAGCCTCGGCTTGGATTCGGCAACTTGCAATAGTTGCCGCAGTTTTTCTAGCAGTAGGAGGACTATCCTTAATTTTAAGCTTCCTGATAATACTGGGAAGAATTAAGCGTAAGAAAACGCGTGATAACTCTTCACTTTAAAGCTTCACGGGATTATTTCAACAGTATTGTTAAAAGCCGGGTATAGAAGCTTGTTTTTATCTACTACTCCATTGGCTACGAGCTTTTCAACAAACGGTTTAACTTCTAAGATCTTCTCAACGAGATGCTTGGTGGCTATACATACGTCTTTAAATCCGTCAATCCCCCAGAGCCTCTCGATATACGTATATAGGCATCTGCCTCCACATGCCTGAAAGATGCGGCAACTCGT
>JAWCKO010000205.1:2176-2568 GCA_038851915.1 Bathyarchaeia archaeon | reverse complement strand
CCTGACATTCCGAACAGCCTATGTTATGTATGAAGGTGTAGGGTTCTCTCGGCGTTCCAAAGTCGCCATTTAAGGTTTTAAGTTTAAGACCTTCTAGGAACCTCTTCCCCTGCATATCGATGTAGTTTGATGGGAGTTCCTCCCTAGCGGCTTCTTTAACAGCCTCCATAACAACTACGTATAGGTCTTCAACAGCCTTGAGAAAAGACCTCTGCTCCGGGTTTGGATTTTCACCAGCTCTCACGGTACGTCTTACAACTCCATGGTAGCCGTTGAAAGTTGGACTTACACCTAGTGAGACAAACTCCCCCTTCTGAATCACTTTGTTAGTCGCAGGACCTATAACCGTGTAGTTTCTATCCCCAGATGTAACGATCGTACAAAAGCCAGTC
>JAWCKO010000205.1:1595-2149 GCA_038851915.1 Bathyarchaeia archaeon | reverse complement strand
ACACCTGGAACTGTAACGGCAAGCATACCTCTCAACGCGGCATCCGCGATCTTGTTAGCCTCCTGCATTAACGCAAGCTCTAAATCCGACTTCTCATACTTCAACACGCGTAAAATCTCAGGGTCTATTATCACGTTATCTTTTCCGAAGATGGATTGAAGCATAAAGAGATGAGAGCATGGTAAGAACCCAGGCGCTGAAGCAACAGCGACTCTTACTCCTCCAAGTAAACCCAGCCTCTTCAAAACATCTCCAAGATCAGTAAAGCGAGCCCAACGATACTCTTCATCAGAGATCTGAAATTCTCTAAGCAATACTATATCGGCTCCAGATTTTTCAGCAGCCTCCTCAAGAACATGACCACCCTCTGAACCGGCTAGAATAAGAGGCTTCCCGTCTAAAGGTAATATTACAGCATATCTTTCAATCATCGGGTCGAATACTCCAGCAAGCCAAGCAGCATCACTCCTATCCAACTCGCTCCCACAAACATACAGTAGATCATATCCTTTAATAGACATAGCTTTTTGAACGCGACGCCACCTCTGCTCATA
>JAWCKO010000205.1:0-1518 GCA_038851915.1 Bathyarchaeia archaeon | reverse complement strand
GCTTAACAGTGGAACAGCTAACCAGAAAGCATAGTTAAGACAAAAAAGTTCACGAGTTTTCCAGAGAATTTAGGAATTTACACATGTTTCTAAAGTGGGAGCCGAGCCAGTATATTTTCCCACAGTTGATGCATATCCAAAACTTCGATTGCCTACGTAGAACGCCCTCTGGCACTAAGCCTACAACTTCCTCTTTAGATGCTTCTCTTATAGGACTATTACAGATTGGACATCTGCTCTTCGAAGGATCTATGACTGGTTTTAATCCAAACGTTTTCAAGAGGAAGTTTATTCTCTCGGCTTCACTTTTACCAGCAACCTCTATTACGTTTAACCCTATACTTAAAGCTCTAGAGGCAAGTTTCCTATCCCTTGTGAGTATCACAGCGTTCGACTCGGCGGCTATTTTGATTATGTCTTCATCCGTCCAAGACGGATTGTAGAGTACGTTGAAACCGAGTATTCTAAGCCACCTGGCGGTCCGTCCAAGCATTAGATCTACTATGAAAACATTGTTCAATCTCAAACCCCCGGTTTGAGGATTTTACCGATTCCAGGCCTACCTAAAAGTTCACCGTTTAAAACGACTGGATCACCGTTGACGAAGACGCCTTTAACAACGCCTCTCCCACCCCACCCCTTGAACGGACTATGCTTAGCCTTAGACTTAAACTTTGAAGGATCTATTGTAAATTCTCCGTTTAAATCCACAGCGGTTAAGTCAGCCCAATAGCCAATTTCAATAGACCCCCTACCAGCGATTCTAAATATTTTAGCCGGGTTTTGAGAGGTAAGCTTAACTAGTTTAGAAAGGCTTAACCAACCTCTGTTAACACAGTCAAGCATAAGCGGTAGAAGCGTCTCTAAGCCTGGAAATCCAGTTTTAACATTCCAAACGTTTCCAGTGGATTTTTCTTCTAAAGTGTGTGGAGCGTGGTCTGACGCTATGCAATCTACCATGCTTCGCCTAACGCCAGCCCACAGTCCTTCAACACAGGCTTCAGATCTTAAAGGCGGATCGACGAGACCGTATATTCCAAGGGTTTCATAGTTTCCCTTTGAAAGCAACAGATGGTGAGGAGCAACCTCACATGTGACGGATAAGCCTTCTGCTTTAGCCTCAGCTATACGTTTGAGGGGGGCGGGGGAGCTTACGTGGCAAAAGTGTAATTTTACAGGTTTAATTTTCCTAAGCATAGCGATAAGCCCGCTTACAGATTCATTCTCAGAACCCTCAGAAAGAGCATCTTCAAACGCTTCTAAACCCCCATCGAGATTTTCCTGTTTCACGGCTTCATATGTTTCCCTCTTCTCAGCATGGAGAAGTACAGGTAAACTGGTTCCACCAATGGCCTCAAACGGCTTTCTCAGGTCTTCTAAACTGTCAAATTTATATCCTGGCATGATTCTATGCATGAACACTTTAAACCCGAAAATCCCCTCGGCGGCGAGTTTGTGGATTTCAGTCAGCTTCTCAGGTATAAAGCTGTAAAACCCCAGGTTTACATAGATTTTAGG
>JAWCKO010000204.1:0-2586 GCA_038851915.1 Bathyarchaeia archaeon | reverse complement strand
ACAATAGGTACATAACTTCTCTTGGAGATGCCCCTACCGACGGCTGTTTCATAGCATGGATATGCAAAGGTTCTACTGCCATTAGGTATAACCTCTCTTATCCTCCTATGTGCCTCCATTATATCCGCTCTTATGTCTTCAAGAGACATTTTTTCCAAGCATTTAACGGTGGTCCTTGCAAACTGGAAGTTGCAAGAGCATGGATGTGTAAGAGTATGATTACCTATTTCATGACCTCGGTCGGCAATTTCTCTCCAAGGCTTAAGACGGCTCCTATAGTCTCCTGCGAGGTTTATGTAAAACGTGGCTTTAAAACCGAACTTGTCGAGGAGAGGTACTGCTAGATTTAACTGAGAATATAAGCCGTCGTCAAACGTGAGTGAAACAGCGGTCTTTCTACCGTCGGGCCAATTGAAAGACTCGGTCATAGAGTTCAACCTCCGATTTTACAGTAGTCTGTGAAAACCTTGTTTAAACTATTTGAATCGGCCACGCCTAAATGCACTAGTACCCTGTACTTAAACCTTAGATAATCACCCTTCCCAACCGTGAAAACGCCAAACAACCCGTAGGCTCTAACATGCCAATACGTCGGATGTCTCAAATTACTAGGATGGTCGAAAATAGCTATACCCACAGTTTTACCGTTTACAGAACCCGTGTAATCGCACCATTCAGCCTTCTTACCCCAACACTTCTCTTCACCAACACCTCCCCTAGAGTTTCTTATAGTTCCTCCAGCAACCCCCCTCATAGATGGAGCAACTCTTAGAGAGATCATCCCACCCTCTTTCGTATCTCCCAACCTGATATCGCCGTAGCTTGCCTCAAAGTCTACTTCCACGTCTATAATTCTTAAACCGTTCACAGTCTTTCTAAAGATAAACCTTCTAAATACATCTACAACGGGGCTCCCAGTTTTAGCGATCCAAACTTCATCGGATTCAACGATCCCAGAATCCTCCGAATCCTTAATTGAAACAGTCCTAACGGTCTGTCTACCACTTTCAGATGTTTCAGTCCAAAAGTCTATATTGTTGATGTCTCCATGTGCCGTCCACATAGACCTATGATGTATATGGTCTTTAGGCCCATCCTCGGTTACGCATAAATCGCCGGGTGCATTTAACGGATAGATGTACGGTTTAAACTGTCTACTGTTATTGAAGAGGTATCTGGACACAAGTTCACCGTCTTCACACACTTCAACGACATTACCACCAATCTTCTTCAACTCAAACGTCATACGACCCCCGTCAACTAATCTTCGGAAAACCTCTTAAGAACTTTTCAGCGCCTCTGAAAAACGTGTTTAAACTAACTATTGTTAACTTTTACACCGTAAAGTTCAAAAAGGAGTTTAGCACAAGCTTCGTAGTGTCTTCTAGCTTTTTCATAAGCTAGCGGTGCGTAGTCTTTGAAGTAATCTGCGTCTAATCCCTTTTCATATCCATACTCGGCTAACCCCCTTATTTCTGCAAGTTCTGAGATATTGGAGGCCAGCTCATCGAGTATTGAAAGAAACCATGTTGGAATACCCTCTATTTTAGAAACTCGCTTAAAGACTGCACTCACATCATGCTCCCTTGGATATTCTATACCCAGAGCCATTAAGACGGCTTTAGATACTTGTTCAACAGCCATTTGTGAAGAGTAAACCACGTCATCCCATCTTTCATCTTCCAAAGCTTTAAACGCACCCCTTAACCACCTTTTGCCTCTTTTTATAGCAGACGTAGCAAGGTCGATATTCGTAAGTCTATTCAAGCGTTATCACTTCTCCAGCTTTCAAATCTTTCAAAACCCAGTAGAATTTACGACTTGGTAGCATAATCCTTACCGAGCCCATCTCCTCCAATTTCTCCCTTAGAGACTGAAGTAGCCTAGTCAAAAAGTTGTCTTTATCGTAGAGGATTATTCCATCGATCACGGCATCTAAGTATATCCTGTTGAACCTCTTGGCCTCTTTCACGCTTAATGGGTAGTTTTGAATTATCGGCCAATAGCCGACTCTTAATGCTTCTTGATACTCCAAACTTTCTTCTAGTTTTTCCTTTGCCTTCCTAAGCTCTCTAATTCTATTCCAAACAGGCTCATCATCCCAGCCGTCAGCTACCACGAGTACGTCGATATCACTATTCCTATTCCAATCACCCCTAGCAACAGATCCAAAAAGCATGACACTTACTAGCCTACCCTTTAAGAGGTTGCTCAGTATTTCACAATACCTTTTAATCAAGGGAGCGAAGTACATGTGGGGGATTTTCTCTACGTTCTCAACTTTAAATTCCGAGGAATACAGAGTTTTATTCAACTCGTCTAAAATTCCGCATGTTTCAAAGCCTTTTTGAGTCAACTTATATCCCATATTACTGTTTTCCACTAATCCGAGACGTTCAAGTTTTCTCAACTTGAGTGAAAGAGTTCTAGGGTTTCTAATGACAGACTTTAGATCTTTGAATCTAGCCGTTCCCTCCACCTTTAGTAAAAGTAAAACTCTGAAAGAAGCTTCATCAAACATTCTAAACCTTAAATGTAATTAATTACATTTAAGGTTTACTTTTTTATACTGCAGTGTAGACTAAG
>JAWCKO010000203.1:0-2586 GCA_038851915.1 Bathyarchaeia archaeon | reverse complement strand
ACCCGCTTTCTCTAAAAGCTCGGGGGTTTTAACTACGCGGCTTTCCGACCTATCGTATCTGGGTCTAACTGCTTTAACCAAATACACTTCACTCATCGGCTACCCTCCAAATTGGAAAGCAACAGTAAACATTATACTTCTCCCATATTTGTGTTGCGGATAGACCTCTGTAGAAGGTGGGTAGAACCCTTAAAATACGCGTGAAATTTACCCGCTAGATATGTTACGTGTCTTTCCGGTAGTATTTCCTCATGTAGTAGTCTGGCTCTTTGAAGGAGCCGAAGCTTCTAACGCCTTTCTCTTTAAGTTGCTTCCTAAGCGTATCAGCGTAGTCTTTAGTTATCTCTCCCTTACGTTCTAAGTAGTCTATCACCTCAAGCGCTTGCTCTTCTGTTTTACAGCGTCTAAGGTATGATACTGCATCTGGCATTTTAAGCTCGTCGAAGTTCTCCGCATCGTATGTTCTAACCCCTTCGATATTAACCGTTTGAACTTTACCCCCTATTTCCCTTGCCAAGTTTGGAAACTTCTTCTTAAACTCCTCGCAGCTCATCTCCATACTTCTCTACCTACTACTTCAGACTTCTAGGATTTAAGAGTTGCAGGTTGAAATCAGCTTATTGAGAGGACTGGTAGAAGCAAATATAACCTAGAGGCTACATTATCATATTGGAGGACTGAATTTTGCCCAGGCTTTTAGAGCGCAATATGATTGTTAAAGATTGGAGGAAGGTTTCAGTCAAAATCGCACTCGTCTACCCGGGGGGATATAGAGCCGGGATGACTGGTTTAACTGTTCAACTCCTATACCACTTATTCAACCTTAGAAGTGACAGTTTATGTGAGAGGGTCTTCATAGATGGGTCTAAACCTCCACGTAGCGTTGAATCAGGAAGGACTCTTGAAAGCTTCGACATTATAGCGGCTACAATTCCATATGAGGAGGGTTATGTTGAGCTTCTCAAGGGGCTTTTAGACTCCGGGATACCTCTACACCGTTGTGATAGAGGCGATAAATATCCCATTGTGTTAGCCGGGGGGATTGTTCCAACATCAAATCCGACGGTTCTCGAAGATTTTGTAGATGCTTTCGTTATCGGTGACGCAGAGCCTATCGTAGACGAGCTTATCGAAGCCCACTTAGAGCAACGTAGTAAGCAAGGTAGGCTCGAGGTTTTAAGCAGTATGAAAGGCTTTTATGTACCAGGTTATTCTGAGGGTTATATTGATAGGGTTTATGCATTAAAACTCGATGATAGCCTCCATCCGACTGCTCAAGTAGTTCCCATAGTTGATGAGAAAGACCCGCTTTGTCCGGTTTTCGGTTTAACCTTAAACATAGAGGCGACTCGGGGGTGTTGGAGGTTATGCCGTTTTTGTTTGGCGAGTTGGGTGAATACACCTGTGAGGCATAGAGATTTCAAGAGTATGGTAGGTTTGATCGATGAAGGGTTGCGTAGGACTGGTGTTGGTAAGGTTTCACTCTTAGGTGCTGGGATATCGGATAATGAGTGGCTTAAGGATGTCTGTGCGTATTTAGTCTCTAAGGGTGTTGAGTTTTCAACGCCTTCGATTAGAATGGATTTAGTTGATGAAGAGCTTATGAAGCTTATAGTTGAAGGTGGACAGAGGACTCTAACATTGGCTCCCGAGTCTGCTTCAGAGTATGTTAGAAGACTCATAGGTAAGCCTATGGCTGAGGACCGTATTATTGAGGTTGCTGAAAACGCTTTTAAAAGCGGGTTTAAAAGACTTAAGCTCTACTTTATGCTCGGTCTGCCGGGTGAAGACTCTAATTGTTTAAAGGGTATTGGGAGGATGGCTGAAGCGTGTGCAAGGCTGGGGTTTAGCGAAATCCACATATCCATCAACCCTCTTATACCCAAGCCTCAGACACCTTTCCAGTGGCTACCCTTAGCCTCCAGAAGGTATTTGGAAGAGGCTTTTAAAATCGTCAAGTCTAGTATGCCTGAGGCTAAGATTCGAATTGAAATGCTAAACCCAGCTGAAGCTGAACTCCAGGCTTTATTCTCCCTTGGAGATAGGTCTGTCGGTAGAGTTGCCGAATACATGGCTCTACACGATAGGATGAGTGTTAGGGAAGCTTCTAGAGCAGTTGGAGTGGATTTTGAAAAAATCGTTTACACTGCTAAAGACTGCGACAGCCCTCTACCCTGGAGTATGGTACGCTCAACGGACCTTAAAGCTCTTAGAGAGCAGTACAATGTGTTTGAGCGGGAGTTAGAGCATCAACTCCGATAGGTTTTTCACGCGTCTCACGGAGCCAGGAGGCCCAAGCCTTACGTAGAGCTCTTCAGCCCATCTGTATGTTTCAGGTCTAGGTCCTAGGAATACTATGTGGGTTGGCCATAGTAGACCTGCTACGTATGGTAGGTCTGTGTATCTTAGGCAGTTTAACATTTCTATGGCTGGTCCGGAGCCGTCTGGGTTTGAAGCTACGTTTTGAGACTGTGGAGGATTGTTCAACACCACCGTGTATACGTCTTTTGCGAGTAATGCTGCGTAGAGCGCGGGTACGGACATTTCACCACTACCCATAATCCCTATCCGTTTGGAGTCTATCCA
>JAWCKO010000202.1:0-2588 GCA_038851915.1 Bathyarchaeia archaeon | reverse complement strand
ATGGTGAAATCGGTTGGATCGATGGTAGAATCAATAAGTTGACTCAAGACTTTAATAGTCTAGATAAGTTTGACATATGCCCCCTCTGTAGGACCAGATTGACCCCTCAGCATAGGGAGCAGGCTAAACGGGAAATACTCGAAGAATTGGATTCTTTAAAGAGTAGACGTACTTACGCTGTAGAGGAGAGGAGGAAACTGGAAATCTTAAGAGAAGATGTTAGGAGAAGTATAGATGCCCTACTCAAACTGTCTGCAGACGTAGATAACATTGAGAAGCTATCTAGAGAATTGGAAACAGGTAGAAGGAGCTTAGCGGAGAAGACCCGTGAAGTAAACGTTATCCTTAGGAAGATTGATAAACTGCGTGGAGAAATTGGAGAAAGGCTTTCCAAGGTGGAGGAGGCTTTAGTTCAAATTCAAAGAGAAGCTGATGCGCTTATTAGAGGTCTCGGCTATAAACCGAGGGACCCTGAGGGGGAGCTAAAGGCTCTTCGAAGCAAGAAGGAGAGGTTTGATAGGCTTAAACCGATAGCCGATAAATACGAGGAGAAAGCCAAGACCTTCGAGGAAAACGTCAGTAGGAAGCTCAAGCTTGAAGAGGAGGGGAAGAGGCTTGAAGAGTCTATTAACAACCTAGGTTATGATTCTAAGAGGCATGAAGAAGTTAAGAGAGTATTCGATTCTCTCCAGAAGGAGCTGGTAAAATGCAGAGCGAAGCTTGAAAACTTAGAGGCACAACTCAATGATGAGGAGAGAAAACGGGCTAGTTTTGAGGTTGAGATTAAACGGCTTGAGAGTGAAATATCTTATCTTAAAGCTAAATGCGATAAAATCGAAGGCTTTAAATCCAAACTCGAGAAGATTAGAGGAGCATTTTCAAAAGACGGTGTTCAGAGGATGCTGAGGCAGAGGCTTACCCCCTACATATCTGAACTCGCAACTAGATACGTTGAACGTTTCAACCTCGACGTAACAGGGATAACAGTCGATGAGGATTTAGAGGTTACCGTTATGAGAGGTGGTGAAACTACGCCTCTCTCATTACTCAGCGGCGGTGAGAAGGTTGCCATCGCAATAGCTTTAAGATTGGCTATAGCTAAAGCTCTTGCAGGAATGCTTTCAACGATCATAATGGATGAGCCTACGATACATTTAGATGAGGAGAGGAGGAGGGAGCTTGTGGAAGTTGTTAAAAGCTTCTTCAGAGAAGGGGCGGTAGTGCCTCAAATGGTTATAATTACACACGATAGAGAGCTGGAGGAAGTAGCAGACACACTTTATCAAGTGGATAAGATAAATGGGGTATCTAAAATCGTAGAGTAGAAAGTCATTCAACGTATGGAGCTATGTAAACTGTTACATTAACGGGTTCCATAGCGGTTATACGCATAGGTTTATTCTCCGCAAACTCTACTTTAACTATTCTAGCTACGTTTCTAATATGCTTGAATACGTCTAGGAGGTAGCTTATACTATAACTACCTTCAGCACGACCACTTTTATCCAGCAACCCTCGGGAATCTAATACTCCTTCACCGTTTCTCCCCTTAAACCACACGGAATCGTCGACGGATATCTTTATGGTGTATTCATCGGCAAGACTCGACATTATCCTGTAGATTTCATTTGCAGGCGCCATGAAGGACGCTGCAAAATCCACTTTTAACGGAGGCAATTCATCCAATTGGATGTCAGGTTGCTCAAACTTCCTGGCTACGTTACCACATGATATTTTGACGCGTTCCAATCTACCAGCGGTAAGCGTCAACTTGTCCCCCTTCCTAGGTTTAAAGCTTTTCAACACTTCTTCAATATTTAAGGTGATGTTAAACTCATCCGTCAGCTCATACTTATCCATAATCTGCATAGGTATCGTTGCATCGATGAGCATTACGTGAGATGGATTCATCATTCTAACGCTTAAACCACTATACGTTGCTTTGAAGACAACTTCATCGCCAAACTCATTTACAAGCTTTAGAAAATCCATGAAGAGTTTGGCGTCGATTTCCATCTTAAGCACTGGAAACGGCGGATTTTCAATAACCAAACGATGTATGTTATTCTCACGTATAATGTACTCAATGGCTTCCTGCTCTGAAACCTCTACAAGCTCTCCATGCTCTCTTAAGAAAATCTTAGAACCTTCTCTAAAGCCCTTCTCAGTCTTAAGCTTCTCCAACAACTCCTTAGCATTTTCGTATTTCTCTCTCTTACACTCGTCAAGATGCTTATTGAACTCAGAATCTGTCAAATATAAAACCTTGTAACAGGACGGACATTTCAAATAGTATTTCTCCTCAACTTTAATCTGTTCAACGACTGTCGATTCCTTAGATGCTTGAGTTTCTTGAACAGCCTGCTCTGAAGCTGGGGAAACATCATAACCCTCTTCATGGAGTTTTACTTCGACGATTAAGCTCTCTCTTAGAAAACCCTTAAACCGTTTACAGAAAAGCCTCCCACGGTTGTCAAGCCTACCCTCGTAAACATCCCCACCAATTCTCACCTTTACAAGACCAGACTCACGTCTAATCTCCTTAGGGATTTGAAGCCACCCCAACTTAGCCATCCATTTACTTACGC
>JAWCKO010000201.1:0-2589 GCA_038851915.1 Bathyarchaeia archaeon | reverse complement strand
TTTTCCTCTTAAAAATATGATAAACTGGTTTTTTACATGGTATTCTGGCTTCTGATAGGCCATAACCTCGTTATGGTTTAATTCCGGGAATTCATCCCATCTAGCTACGACTTTACTATTCTCATTAAGCTGGTTTTTAAACCTCCTAGCGACGGATGAGAGATATCCGTATCCAAATATTGTGGGTATTTTTCCATAGATCATCTCGGCAAGCTTCTTAGCAGGGTTTTCTTCGATAGGAGTTGCTCTTGCGAGTTTGATCTTAAGCTTCTTCAAATTTTCTAGAGTTTCATCAACCTCCCATTTAAAATCGACCCCAGCCAATTTTTCAAAGATAGGTATTAATGGCGTAGATAAGTAGGCTATGGCTGTCCTAGGAAGAAGACCGGGTGGAACTTTTACATGAGGTAGTTTAAGTCTCTCAGACAGTTTCTCCATAAGACCGCCTGAGCTTAACGAGATTATTCTACATCCGAGTTTATGCGCCTTAATCATAAAACTTAACGTTTCCTCAGTATTTCCAGAATAGCTTATAGCAAATACTACTGTTTTATCTGAAACGTAAGCTGGGGGGTCGTATCCTCTACATACGTCTATTGGAATTTTAATTTTCCATTTAAGCCAATCCTTGACTAGATCCCCTCCGACAGCAGAACCACCTACACCGGCAAATAAAATCATATTGGGATTAAGTTTTTCAAAGTCTACGAGACGTGTAGCTTCTAAGCCTATTCTATAGGCTTCTTCAAACTGCTCTGGAAAAGCCTCGGCAAGACCACCTACGTTAAACCCATCTAAGGCTTCTTCATCATACATCTATATGCCCCCTTCAGACACCGGTTATTCTAAGGATTTAAACGTTCTTAAAATTATGTAGTTGTCTATTAAGTTGGTTTTAGTGAGTTTTACTAACACATGTAGTTGATGATATTCAATAGAACGTGCTAAGTTTAAAACCACATAGACTCCTCCATAGCATTAGCTACAGCCTCTATATTCTCCAGTGGTGTTGGCGGATGGATTTCAGCCTCAAGCATAAACCCGCCTCTCCTCATGGCAAGTAGCCCCGCAACACGTTTAATGTAGTTTTTAATGTCTTCGCTTCTCCCAAATGGTACTAGATACTGTCTGTCTATGTCCAGATCTACGCAGACCCTGCCTTTACATATGGAGGCTATGTTGTCTAAACCGTTTACCCTATCTTGAATATTTAGAATACTGACGCCCGCATCCATAAGCTGGTTTAAAGCCTCGACGACATGTCCATCCGTATGCAGGTATACGTGAATGCCTCGTCTTCGTATCTTCTGAAATATTTTAGCATAGCTTGGAAATATGAACTCTCTAAATGTTCTAGGGCTTATAGGCATTCTAGTCTGCGTACCAAGGTCGTCTCCAAAATTGAATACATCTATCTTACCCGATTCTAGAAACTTATCTACGAGCTTAAGGTTGAATTCTGTAAGTCTCTCTATCAACTCATAGATCTGAGGCGGCTTCTGAATTAAATCCTTCATAAGGTTTGTAAATCCTCTAAGGTAGTAGAGCCTCTGGAAGAAGAAACCGTGAGGCATACCTGCAACTATTAGATCGCCTTCAGCCCTAGCTCTATCTAAACCTGAAAATATCGAATTCCATGGAATGGGTTTTTCAGCCCCCTCAACAGGAACCCCATCCTCTGGATCCGGCATTTCATAATCTCTAAAATTCTCCCAATTTTCTAGTGGATGGTGTACAACTTGACCTTGAAACCCCTCTATGTTAAAACTCCATACGCATCTGAAGGGGTCTTTAACCGTTCGATCGGCTCTTAAAACGCCTGGTTTAACGCCGTACTTTACGCCTCCAGGTTTAAACCCTGGGAAAACCAGTGGATGTTTCAAGGCGATCTCCTCAAGCTTCTCCCTGTAAGTGTTCCATAGAGGCCACATAACTGTTATACGGCATGGTATATACTCAGGCTCTCTAAACTCAACAGTCCTAAGGTAGTTTTCCCTCCATGATATTGAAGGGCTTCTCGCAGGCATATTTTTCACAACACTCGTCTTGCGAAGACCGTCTTTAATTTTTTTCTCTACGTAAGTTAAAACACGTCGATATCTGTAATTAACGGTATGGATATGAGCGTATTTTACGCCAAGCATCTATAAAAACTTTCAAGCCTCGGGGTGGAGTATCCTTAAATACGGCATCTACTGCTCCGAGAATAAAACCTCCCCCAGGAGCCAGCTTCTCAACAGCCTCCCTTACGGCTTTCCCAATGACTTCACACGACGATCTAAGCGTAACCGCCGAGTTTACACCGCCCCATATACATACTCTCCCTTCAAGCTTCTCCTTTACAGCTTTGAGATCCACGTGATCTTGAACGGGATCAACGCCTAATAGAAGATCTACTCCACAGTCTACAATATCGCTAAGAATAGGCATAATGCCCGTAGTTACGATATAGCCGAATTTCAACCCTCTCCTATGAACCTCTTCAGCTTCTCTTTTAAGCATTGGAGCTATGAATTTCCTATAAAGTCTTGGAGGCCAGAACTGCGTATTCTCATACCAGCCCCTGTGGACGATTAAATCTACGCATTT
>JAWCKO010000200.1:0-2608 GCA_038851915.1 Bathyarchaeia archaeon | reverse complement strand
TTAAAGCGTTTAAAACCCGATATGTTGAAGCCGAGGCTGGTAAAAGTCATATACGTAGACTATGCCACTCCAGCGGCTTTAGAGTACGCTGAAGCAAAAGGCATATGGGTTTTAAAGTGGAGCGGAGACCTAACCCGGAGAAAACTATGACGATACTTTTTCAACTGTTAGCTTTACAGCTTCTTGCATGGAAATATCATCGGGGCATTCTTCAAGTTCAACTGGTTTGAAGTGTCACACATAGCACAGTTTCTTCCTCAAGGAGAAGAGGCTATTGTAGAATTCTAAGGGTTGAGCTTTAAGGAAGACTTGAAAGACAGGTAGAAAGGGAGAGTAAGAAGTCTATTTGAACATCTATGTGAAAACTATAGAAATTTTATGTGGAGGTTTTAGAGTTTGTGAAAACCTACTTAGGCTTTAGCATGATTTATCTCTTGACGGTATTTATACGTATCTGAATCTTTTTAGCCATTTTTACGCTCTTCAGAAAATATGAAGTTAGCTATAGTCCACTTGAGCAGGAGAAAATATAACGTTTGAAGTTTAGATTTAAAAAAAGAGGGGGAAATTATGGTTTATTTTTCCGGTTTGGTTACACTGGTTTTTGTACGATGACTGTCAATTGGTTTGTGAAGTCCCATGAGTAGACGAATTCGTTGTTTTCATATGGATTGCCGTCGTTGTCGAGGTCGAGGTAGGCTCTTACTCTAGGTCCGGTGTTTATGACGTATGTTCCGTAGCTTGAGAATTGTAGTTGGCCTCCTGGGTTCTTTCCTGGGGCAACGTATATCGTTAGAGTTGCGGTTTCGCCTGGGTTTAGCCAGCCTATTTCCCATCTTATGTCTACATCGTAGGCTTTCCCGTCTTTGCTTGTTCCTTTGCCTTTACCTGGGTTCGTTCCCTGCTGTTGATCACCTGTATGTAACGTTGCTACTGCTGTTCCTTTACTAGGCGATAGGGTGAGTCCAGAACCGATGTACCCTGAATAGCCTGCGTAGTCTATTGCGAAGCTCTTACTATTGGCAAGTGTTACTATGTTGGTTGTAGCATCAAAGCCTGTGGGTTTTGAGTCAAGGATTAGTAGGTTTCCGCCCCACTTATCCCAGAGGATGTAGTAGTGTCCTTCAGTGTCTTCATTTTTAACTGTGTAGGTGACATTCCACCATATCGCTGGACCAGTTTTTATTTCATACGCTTTGGATGTAATTGGATCTATTATGAGGGGCTTTGTGAAACCGTTCAATGCACCAGAATCTGTAAACTCCTTCAGGAACCTTATTAGAAGTTTATTAGTGAAGGTTACGGTGACTGTTTCACCTGGGTTTAGATCTATAGCGTTTACCGGGCTTCCATCACTGCAGACTGCGCTCGTCAAATCCCAGCCTGCAGGTACAGTCTCTGAAGCAGCGTAAGTACCTGGCTTAATCCATCCGCTATCCCATGGAGTAGCGGCATCGGTTAAGCTGAAGGATTGGCTGTAGCCTCCTGGGCCTGTAACGGCGAAGTCGAAGCTCTGAGGATCATTAGCTGGAACGGTGACCTTGTCGACGATAATCTTGCCACGCTGAGTGTTGGTGTAGACGATGATCCACGTTTGGCCAGAGCCTAGAACTATGCTTCCTCCGTTGGTGAAGGCTGTGCCGTTCTTAGTTACGCTTGTCAAGTCCCAGCCTGCAGGTACGGTCTCTAAAACACTGTATGTGCCTGGAGCAAGTGGGCCGCTGTCTTGCCCCTCACCGTCAGTTAGGAAGAAGTTGACTGTAGACCAGCTAGGGTCAAACTCAAACCAAAGGTAAAAATCCAGACGGTAGCTACTCGCAGATAAATCCACCTTCTCCACGTTTACGAGCAAAACTCCAACCTTGACATTTATAGGATTAGACGGAAGGTCTTCTGCTTTTACCCCAAACATCATAGTTGATGAAAAGGCCAATAGTAAAGCAAATAATAACACATGTTTAGCTCTCATAGGATTCAACATTAACCTTGGCTTCCTAACAGGACCAAGTATTTAAAACTTTCCAAATCGAAAATTGAACGCAAACGATAGGGTGATAAGCTACAAGCGATGCTGAATGTTTTCTCTTCTTTTTCTTCACACAATACTGGCTAAAGGGCTACATCCATATAAATTCATTTAATTCCTTCCTCACCGAGCTAGTCTATAGGACATACACAATCGACGAGAATGAGTATAAGACTCCAACCTTGAGTTTATACTACACGTATATTGCCCCGCTCCTTCGTAATCCTAGTATGTAATTTGAGCTCTCAAGTGCTCGACCCTGCTGAAGAAGAAAGGCGAACCGAGTGAGATTCAAGCGTTAATAGAGACTGGATTTGAATACGTCTGCTAAAAAGACGGCTTGGCGTTTTCCCGCAAACGCAAGTAATCTGTAGCGGGTTACGTCAAAATTCCATGAGGAAGCCCCGGGTGGGGTTTGAACCCACGGCAACCTGCTTACGAGGCAGGCACTCTACCTGGCTGAGTTACCGGGGCTTTATTTAAAGCAGAAGCAATGGGAATTTTAAAGATTTTCCTCTAGACTATCTTTTAGGCGCTGTACCCGATAGAATCGCCTTCTTATAACGGTCCCAGTCCTTCAAA
>JAWCKO010000199.1:0-2609 GCA_038851915.1 Bathyarchaeia archaeon | reverse complement strand
CACCGTCAAAGTTTAGAATCGTTACATTCTTAACTTTTTCAAGGTCATTTCCCACGTAGCTTATCACACCTTTCTCTAGAACCACGATACCATTCCTAACTACATTATTCGGAGTGTAGATTTTCCCAGCTTTTACTGCCAAGGTCACGTGGCTTAAGAGTTATACATCCCCTTTAAAAGCTTTAAACATCGTCGATCTGCCGATAATAAAATCTTTGAATTTAGAAGCTGGTTTAAACTTTCCTAGAATACTGGTGTATTTCTACACTGTAAATGTATACACCTTTCTCGTCAAATGATTGAATCGAGTTAAAAAACAAGTGCTATTAAAATCTTTTTAAACAGACTAGAATCCCCTAATTTCTTTATCATAGGAAAGGCTAATAGAGAGTGATGAAGCACTGTGAAGCCGAGGTTTTATCTAAATGCCAAGGCGAGCTACTGTTTAGGAGAACGATAATCTTTGTAGATAAACCCTATAGAGAGTACAGGTGCAGTAAATGCGACAAATGGATCTACATACCCGACACGTCGAACACAGGTGATAAATTCTGCTTTGAAACACAAGTAAGGATATGATGGCGACTCAAGTCTATACTAATGCCAAGATTTTCTCATAATCCGTATTGAGTTTACCATATTTGCCTCTAATGTATACGCTTATCCTCCTCCAGTCTTCAGAAATCTTAGGTAGAAACTCCTCTACTACGTACGTTTCTACATACTCTTTAAGCGACTTTTCACGTCTAATAGTTCTCTTACGCCAGTCGATGGATATCAATCCAGCCCGGCGCAAATGATGTAGACAGTTGAAAATTTGCTCTAAGCTGAGGGAATAATCCACGCTACTCCTCAAATCTCCAATTAAAGACTCTATTGAAATTTCATCCTCGGTTCTTAAACATAGAATAGCCACTGTATCTTGAATAAGCCTCGCAGTTCTACTTATGTAGATACCGACCACCCTTGGCAAGACAAGAACCTGCTCCAAGCGATAGCCATATCTCTTGTAAAACCAGTTTTTAACAAGTTCTGCTAAAGCCAAGTAAGAGCTGAGAATGATTACTAAAGCTATGAAGAATGCCGGAGGAGGCTCTACAAGTCTAAAAATCGCCCCCACAGGCGTATAAGGCAGTAGGAGTGCGAGAGCTATAATAGCCATGCTGTTTATAAGCAGTATCTTGCTCGGGCGGCTTTTCCAGAACGGTACCATTCTAGTCCTGATGACGAATATTACGAGTGTTTGAGAAGATAGAGACTCAATGAACCATGCTGTTTGGAACAGCGGCTCAGAGGCATTGAATATGAAAAGCATTACGAAGAACGTTAAGAAGTCGAAGAGAGAACTCACAGGACCTAGGCGTACCATAAACCGCCGTATAAACTGTATATCCCACTTCTTCGGCCTCTCGACGTATTCTCGGTCGACCTCATCCATCGGTATTGCTGACTGCGAAATATCGTATAGGAGGTTGTTGAGCAGTATCTGTATTGGAAGCATCGGTAGGAATGGTAGGAATAACGATGCACCGGCTACGCTGAACATGTTTCCAAAGTTTGAACTCACACCCATCATTACATACTTCATACTGTTTCCAAAAGTCCTCCTCCCCTCTAAAACTCCGTCGTGAAGCACGGTTAAATCCGTCTTAAGGAGTATGATATCAGTTGCTTCCTTTGCGACATCAACAGCGTTATCTACAGATATGCCGACGTCAGCACTCTTAAGCGAAGGTGCATCATTTATCCCATCGCCTAAGAACCCCACGACGTGACCATTGTTCTTTAAAGCGTTTATTATACGGTCTTTCTGTGCTGGTGTTACTCTGCAAAATACGTTTGCCTCTTCAACGACTCTTGCAAGAGCATCGTCACGCATCTGAGCGATCTCCCCTCCCGTCACTGCACCTTTAACTTCAAAGCCTAAGTATTCGCAAATCTTCCTAGTCACCAACTCGTTATCCCCCGTGAGTATTTTCAACTCTATACCAGCGTTTTTCAGAAGCTGGAGTGACTCTTTCGCCGTTTCTTTCGGTGGGTCTAGAAAGGCTATAAAACCCAGGAAGATCATATCGTTTTCATCGTGGGCGGAGTATACAGACTTCTCTTCCTTCAAGCGTTTATAAGCTACGCCTAAAACTCTAAAGCCTTCTATGCTTAATTCGACGTACCTCTGCTTTATCTTCTGAATAACATCATCTGTCATATCGGCTATAGCGTCTCCAACCTCATAGTATGAGCTGATTTTGACGATTTCTTCAGGGGCTCCTTTAGTAACCATAAAACGCTGGTTTTGGTGCTCTACCACAATGGATAGACGTTTACGTATAAAATCGAATGGAACTTCGTCGATCTTCATATAATCCTTCACATCTATATCTCTAAATCTCAGCACAGCCTCATCTAGAGGGCTCTTCAACCCTGTTTGAAAATAACTATTTAGGTACGAGTATAACAGCACCTTCTCATTCTCTTCCCCATTGATGTCTACATAGAGTGCAAGCTTTATTCTATTCTCCGTTAAAGTTCCAGTTTTATCCGTACATAAAACATCCATGCTTCCGAAGTTCTGTATGGAGGCTAAACGCTTCACGATAACGCCCTTCTTA
>JAWCKO010000198.1:365-2630 GCA_038851915.1 Bathyarchaeia archaeon | reverse complement strand
TCTAAAGTATATCTGTATTGAGTTTGGCGTTCTCCTTGTAGGTGGGCTTAGCTTCATCCTTATGAAGCCATCGGAGACTTTAGATTCGACTTCGAAAGATAGTGGTCCGAAGTAGGTGGCGGCGTTTATTACAGATACTTGCTTACAGTCTTCCAGCCACCTACGTGGAACAGCTGGCATTAGGATGAGAGTATCCCCCTTCTCGTAAATCAACATAAGCCTTAAACATTGGCAGGCTATGGATTCATCTGAAGTCTTAAAGTGGTCTCCAGCCCAATCGGCCATCGTCGGTAGCGGATGCTCAGTCAGCATTAGTACATCCGGGTAGAAGGCTACGGCGAAGGAGTTGAAGAAAGCCCTCAAAAACCGCTTCACATCCATCCTCAAGATGTATGGAATTTGAAAGCCGTAGAGATTCGGCTGCATTGAGAAACCGCCTCTACTAAACCAGTATCGGTCGACGTCTGGAACAGTATAGCCGTATTTATCTGAAATATACCGGTTGTCTTCATAGTCTTTCAATATCCAATCTGCCGTTTTAGAATTTGGGTCTATCAAACCGCATAGGATTAAGTGCATAGCCCCTTCTAGTGTTTCACGTATCCACCCCATATCTCGACCACGCCTTTCAGGTCTCGAAGGAATGTATGGAATCCAATTTCCATCTCTAAGCCTGACTACTGGGCTTCTAACCATAGCCTCCATAATCCCAATCAGTAGGTCTCTCCCATAGGCCTCGGCTTCGCGTTTGAGTCTAGATGCTTCTGGATGGTCTATTTCGCTTAAGACTTCCGCTGCGGATTTTAAACCCCTATATGCATGAGCATTCGTTGCAATCCAACACCAAAACTCTGTAACATCTTCGAGAGAGCCTGGGGGGAGGAAGCCGTACTCGATAACCCGTCTTCCATTAGTATCAGTCTTCATCGTGGCTTTACGTTCTTCTATTATCCAATTACAGGCTTCAATGAGGTTGGGAGCTACTTTCTTAAGCCAATCCTTATCTCCAGTATACCTGTAGTGTTCTGCGAAAGCCCATAAAACCCAGCCGTGGTGTTGACCGTATTCTCCACACTCATATCCTCCGGCACCGTAGAAGACGCCTTTGGAAGTAGAGTATCTACCAGCCATGACTGCCGTACCCTGATAATGCGTAAAGACTTCAAGTCTCCGCTCGGCTTCATCATGTAAACCTCTTCTATCCAACTCACTTATTACCATAGCGCTCTCATTGGCGAAAACTCCGTAGTTGAAAGAGCTTACCCTACACATGTACCTTTGAGAATTGGGCTCCTTATCATCCGTTATGTAGACGTGGCTTAAATAAGCCTTGTAGAAGTCGTTCAACCACTTACCTGGAACATTAATCTGCATACCTCTACAGAGCAAACTCCTCCAGTATTTGACAACCTTCGTTTTCTCCGCTTCATAGTCTAAGCTTTTCAACTTCTCAAATTCGAAGCTTTCAAGTAGCGTAATAGATGGAATCTTCACGTAAATATTGTGAGATTCACCCGGGTTTATGTCAACTGTGTATAGAAGACTACCATCTAGACTTTTAACGTCTCCACGTCCCCTCAAATCAAGCATGTATCTAAGTCTCCGACTCAGAGCCTTCTCTGGATACAGAGCGTAGATAAACCCATCTTCGTAAATCAGTTGCTCTTCTACCCCTTTAACATCACGCCAGTAACTTTTACACGTCGATGTAAACTTCAAGCTTAAGCTTTTACGTGATAAGGCTTGAGATGTAAACGTCAGCCTCACCATGCATACGATTGGGTCATCTCCATCTATAAACTCCTCCCCCTTAAGGTCGTCGAGAGCGTCCTTAAATAGGAGAGTAGCGAAAACCTCCTGTTCATAAACTATGCCGTCTTCAACCCATTTTGCACGTACAATCGGTAGAAAACCATCCTCCAAAGTCCTCTCTTCAGGCTCGGAATCTGGAAGTCCAAAGCCATACGCTACGGTATCGCCTTCCCATAGAAACCTATCGGAGTATCTACCTTTCACTCTAACGTTCCAAAGCTTTGGAATGAACACTACGCCTTTAGTATCTACTCCAAACTTCTGCCTACGCCCCTTACATCCGACTATGAAGTGTATACTCTTCTTCTTTGTAGGCATCTCCCTCCAAGCTCTCTCAAGCGTCTGCTCAGGCATCTTCCCGATTAAATCGTAAATCGATGCTAAACCCTTCTCGGAAATCTCACGCTTATAGTCCTCAAGTTTAAGCTTCTTAGACGTCTTTGAGATAAGGCC
>JAWCKO010000198.1:0-301 GCA_038851915.1 Bathyarchaeia archaeon | reverse complement strand
AGCTTCAACTCCACCTGTCTCATCGCGTTCAACCTTCGACCTCCAAGAATTCTCTGATACAACCTCAACCCTACTATTGGACAGGGGCTTCAGACCCGCTAACTCGCCATTAAATACTTCAATAAAGCCATCCCAAGTCCTTTCACAATCGCCTCCACAACCCCACTCAATAGAGACATCCATAATCTTCCAAGTGGAATCCGTGTATACTTCAAAACTTTCAACTTCAGGTAAGTCCTTAGAAGATACTAGTCTAATTTTCAAAGTCCTACGGTATTCGACATCGTAGGCTTTAAGCTCT
>JAWCKO010000197.1:0-2647 GCA_038851915.1 Bathyarchaeia archaeon | reverse complement strand
TCCACCAGTAAAATACAGCTATAGCCGAATGCTTTCGAATGAACTTAAACAAAGAAACCTTCCAATTATGATGGAGGAGTTCATAGAAGCTTTAAAAAAGCTTGAAACTGACGGCGTGGTGAAATTTGAAGATGGATACGTAATTCCTGTTAAAACTCTAAAAGTAAAGTCTTCGGAAAAGGTTTTATCTATATTTAAGGAAGTGGAGCGCGCTACGAAAGCCTACGTTATTCACGGCTATGCGGGTAGACGTGTAAGCCCCATGAAGGTTGCTTGGGAATTTGCATCTAAAGCTTTTAGGGGGACTGGGGTTAAAAGACACGAGGAACTTGAACCACCGGAGCGTTACCTATACTTGCCATCTTCCGTCGGATATATAAGCGTTTTAGAGAACTTCTCCCCTGAGGCTCTTACGGAGAAGGTTCAATATTTTAAAGAGTTTAAAATAGAGTCTATTGAAAAACTCGGTGGAACTTTAAATTTCGTAGACCTCATAACCTTACGAAAAAACAACGAGACATATATAATCGTTCTTAAAAGGTTTAAAGACTGGTACGGCTTTAAATGGTTTCCACTAAGTATATGGACTTTGGGCGTTCAAAAGTTTGCTCTAAGAGGGAAAACCAGGATGCTAAAAGAGTATTCCGCCCTAATGAGGCTCTCAAATTGGAATCTGCCAAGCCCAAAAGTCGTTTACATAAGCCTAGTGGATAAACTGTTACTTACCGAATACATTCCAGGACAGACATTCAACACGATACTTCTAGAGTTCTTTTCAGCAAGAAGTATCGATTCTTCCATGTTGGAGGCATGTAGAAGCGTTGGAAAATCTATGGCTGAAATACATAAGCGTGGAATGGTCTTAGGTGATCCAAAGCCTGAAAATATAAAACTCTTCAACTCTAAGGTTTATTTCTTAGACCTCGAGCAGTCGTCTATGGATGGTGATCAAGCTTGGGATTTGGCTGAGCTTCTATATTTTACAGGACATATGACGTTAAGTGGTAAGAAAGCTGAGTTATTCGCGTCATTAATCCTCGATGGATATCTGGAAGTTGGAGAGAGGGAAATCGTAAAGAAAATTGCAAGTGTAAAATATCTTAGAGTTTTCACTACGGTGGCTCCTCCCAACGTTCTCTTGGCTATGTCTAAGGTTTGTAAAAACTACTCTACCCGTATGTTATAAGCCCTTCTTCTTCAAGCTTCTTCTGAAGCTTATAAACTGCTTGTTTGACTTCCTCTTCTCTCTTAGCACCAGTACACACTAGTTTGCCACTCGCGAATAGGAGGATTACAACCTTAGGGTCGTCCATCCTATAGATTAACCCGGGAAATTGCTCAGGCTCATACATGGTTCTTCCAAGTGTGAAGACAGCCTTCTCAAGGTCTATTCTACCACCCATATTGGCTGAGGCAACAATATTTTGAATTTTAATCTCAGGTTTACCTATTAATACTATTCCGCTCCGTTTAAGCTCTCTAATTACCCTCTTAACAGCTTTTATGGCTAAGTCTTCAGATTTAGCCCCTGTACATACCATTCTACCGGAGTTGAAGATTAGAGTAGCTGTCTTAGGCTTCTTAAGTCTGAATATCAAGCCAGGAAACTGTTCGGGCTCATATTCAACAGTGTCTGGGAGAGCTTTAACGACCGACATTAAATCGAGGGATTGATTTAACGTGACAGAAACTACGACATTTTCAATCTGTATGATCGGTTTAACTTTAGACATAATAATTCCCCCGATGCTTAAAAACATTAAAGAAAGCTCAAGTATATATGTGTTAACATTTCCGTAGATTATTCCATTATAAGACTAGTAGAAAGCGCTAGTTAGCGCCTTTAAAATATCCCTAAGGTGTTCATTTGCAATCAGACTTTTAGCAAACGCTACTATCGAAATATTCTACTTAAGTTTTCGCATCTATATTCTCAGTATACAAGCGACTAAAATCTCTCCCCACATACGCATCGTTTAAAACTCTCACAGCTAGATTTGTTATACCACCTCTACGGATTAATTAAGCACCTGTACACGTATTCGAAAATAGTTTCAAGAAAACCACTTCGTTAAACGATGCTCCTATTTGAATAATATCAACTTGAAAAGCCCAAAAATGCGATCTTAACATGGCTAGATATAAACTGGAAAAAGGCTGGAATCATATAAAAGCATGACGGTCAGTCTTCCAAATTTAACATACGGTGAATAATCCCTTAGCTAAGTTTAAACAGAACTCCTGAATGCGATCTAATTCATCCATTATTATCGTCTCAATAGGTTCTTTGACGGTTTTAACTTTCAAACCTTTCTCTGGAACAACTTGAACCGCGGCGACTCTAGGTCTATTTATAGGCTCACCTATGTGGCTTAGAAGCCACACGTATACTTCTTTAAGCCCTGAAACCTCTCTATGGATTCTATCGGCCATCTTATAGGTTAGTACATTGTATATCTTTCCTATGTGAGAAACCGGGTTTTTACCTGCAGCAGCCTCACTACTGATAGGTCTATTCAGTGGTATTATACCGTTGACTCTATTCCCTCTACCGACTTGCCCCGAGTCTGAGTCGTCAGCACAAGTCCCTAGCACCGTAAGATATACGCCTTTAACACCCCTGCCTCTTCTATCTAGCGTGTTGAGA
>JAWCKO010000196.1:2320-2659 GCA_038851915.1 Bathyarchaeia archaeon | reverse complement strand
CAGCTCTACCGATATCCTTCGTATTCGGCAGGGCTGATGCAAACCAGATGTGTTCAAGTATCGGCCCATTCATAAGCCATAGGATTTTCAACACGCCAGAAATAACGTATAATGTTGTCCCGTGGTACATGGGTCCACCGATAGAAGTAGCTAAGGCCATTGTTCGGGGTGGAGTGCCAGTTCCATGGGTTGATTTAATGCCTATGATAATTTTTTGGTGGATTTTCTGGATTCTATGGGGTCTTTTAATGGTGTCTTTTGCAACATTCTTCAGAAGGCTGTGGATGGATGTTGAGAAGGTACCGTTCATGCATGCAGATGCTGCGCACAGACTTCTGA
>JAWCKO010000196.1:1168-2305 GCA_038851915.1 Bathyarchaeia archaeon | reverse complement strand
TATATTCCCATGGTTTCCAGACATATACGGATGGAGGGCTAACACATGTGGCTACGGATCTTGGTGGGTTCCACCCGGGCATATACTTGCGGGTTTAGTTGGTTTTAGTAAGGCGGGTAAGGAGCCTCTAGGTGTGGCTATACTGTATCTTGCCCCTGTACACGTGCTGTTCGGCATATGGTTCTGGTACTTAATCATGCTAATAATTGCTCAAATAGCGTTCTACATGGGATACTACACGGGGCTTGTAGATATTGGTGGGTGTGGTAGAATCTGGTGTGGTGAGAATACTCTCAATTACGGTCCACCTATCGCTTTGAATGCTATAACAGTTGGAGGAATCTATGCTCTATCGATATTGCTATTAATTTCATCAAGACACCACATTATGACGACTATAAGAGCCGCCTTGGGAAGAATGGATACTGGGAAGAGGATTGATTTTGAGAAAAACGAGCCTTTAAGCTATAGAAGCATGTACATGCTCTTTGCTTTGCTCTTTGTTGCGACGGTAGCCATATGTATGGCGACTGGTATGTCCATAGCGTCAACCGTTCTAACGGTTATAAATATAATAATATTGTGGTTTTCACAGATGAGAACCCTAGGATTAGCTGGAGTATACTTTCGAGATGCCGATAAGGGTGCTCCTCTTCAAAGGTTATTATTCTGGCCTGAAACCCCGGCGGATTACACTACAAATAGAGATTATTTGATGACAGCCCATATAAACACGTGGTTTCCAGATGCACCAGACATGGGCTTCGCTGTAGGTGGAAACTTCTTCTCGGCATTCCTATCCTATAAAATGGCCTCCTTCACAGGTGTAAGCAGTAAAAGCGTGTTAAAGGTTCTTATAGCGTCTATAGTCTTAGGCACGCTAGCAGCAATGTGCGGGTTCTTCCAAGCAGCTTACACATTCGGGTTGGCGAGAATCCCAGGAAGTGGAGGTGTCCAAAGTTGCAACAGTCTAGTGTCAAGAGGAACACAACCGAGCGATTGGACTAGATATCCAGCATCAGGCTTTTGGATCCCACAATTCTTCGTAGGGTTTGCTATGATACTTATCTTAGGCTTTCTACACGCAAGGTACATATGGTTCCCATTGGAGCCTGTGGGCTTCATTACAGGTGTAGG
>JAWCKO010000196.1:0-1074 GCA_038851915.1 Bathyarchaeia archaeon | reverse complement strand
GCTTGGATACTTAAAATGATAACGCTTAGAGTGGGCGGTAGTAAGCTCTACGAGGAGTACGGTGCACCCATAGCCTCAGGATTCATAGCTGGACACATGCTGGCACTAGTACCTGGAACAATAATATCGAAGATAAGATTCTTCTACCCATTCTAAACATCCCCATTTTTTATTTTTAGAAATTTACTGTATATGGGAGTGCCACCCGTTTCGGTAAATGTTCAGCCCGGTACAGGCGTATGCAATGGCTTCATAGATAGAGGTGGTGAATGCAGAGAAAGGTCCGTAGAGTTGGCATTTATAAAGATAAGGTTTGACAAGAGAGACTTCATACTGAGCTGGACATGCAACCTAGCTGAGAAATGCCACAATAAAGAATGCTTCTACGCAAGGTCTAAGCCTGAAAAGCTCACTATACAGGGATTTTAGAAGAACCACTTATGTTCGGAAACAGACTAGACAGTAAACGGTCGTATGGTTTACGTGGAGGGACTTGTTGTAAAACCGCTACGTAGAATAATTAGCTAGGTTCAACTAGGCTTTTTTTGACTAAGTGACAACGTTTAACATTGTAATGTCTTTCAGAAAGGAGTATCCTTGAAGAATTTAACACTATCTAAGCATGTACTCTTCATACTGTTTAACGTATTCTACAGACCTTTTGACGTCTGAGAAGAGACTTCTAACGACTTCATCTTTAGTTACCGTTCTTCTATTCTCTGATTTTGCTTTCTCAGCTGCTGGAGATAAAAGTTGAACAGCATACCTCAGCGATGTTTCAACACCGATCTTAGTTAGATGGTTTAAAGCATCATCCATGATGTTTACATCTTCTTCTCTAGCTCTAATCTTAAGGATTTCCATTATCTCCTCCTCGGTGTAAAGTCTTGTATTTATGATGAGCAGTCTATCTAAGAGGTCTAAAGGCATGCCATGAGGAGCCTGCAGGTCGGTCCCTCTAACTGTGGTAATACCCCTATTCGTAGCAAATATAACTATTGGTGCAAGCTCAGATTCTAAAACTGTACTTAGAAAGCTGAAAGCCTCTATATCCAGCATTGATACATCGTCTAG
>JAWCKO010000195.1:0-2668 GCA_038851915.1 Bathyarchaeia archaeon | reverse complement strand
CGGGTTAAACCTCATAGGCGGTGGAGGTGTTAGGATTCAGGTTTTCGAAGACTATCCATATCCAGGTAGAAGAACACTCTTCTACGATTTCGACGCCGCTATTTTCGACGCTTGGGAAGTCTACATCTACACTCAGCCAGGCGGTGTAAAGTACGTCGATCTTAGGGAGGCTGAAGAAGTCAAAGTCTTAGAGAGAGGCCCTGTAAGAGCTACTGTACTGGTTAAGTATAGGTTTAAACAGGACGGTAGAAAGGACTCAACATTCAACGTGTACATTAGATTGTTCTCCAGCCTACCGACGATACGCATGGACTTTGAAGTCGACTGGCATGCGGCTCATAGAATGGCTAAGTTAACCGTGCCATTCAGCTTCCACAGCGATTATACGACTTGTGAAATACCGTATGGCTACATCAAGCGTAGAAGTCCTCTATCTCCAGATGCAACACTCTACGAGAAAGCTAAGTATGAAGCCCCATGTCAAAAATGGGTGGATTATACTTCTGAAGATGGGAAATTTGGCTTATCCATACTGAACGACTCTAAATATGGCTATGATCAGGCTGGCGACGCGGTTAGAATGTCTCTACTCAGAAGTCCAAGGTATCCTCCTAGATGGGGTGGATCTGAAGAAGCATTCCTACGTGAGGAGAATATAGCCGATCAGGGTATGCATAGGTTCAGCTTCGCACTATATCCACATAGAGGAGACTGGAGGGAGTCTCAAACAGTGAGGAAAGCATACGAGTTCAACTATCCGCTGATTAGCAGATTTGAAGACAGACACGCTGGAAACCTACCTAGAAGCTTCTCATTCCTCGAAGCTAAACCGGAAAACATAGTGGTAACAGCTCTTAAAAAAGCGGAAGACTGTGAAGATGCAATAGTAATCAGGTTTTACGAGGCGCACGGAAATAACGTAGATGCCGAAATAATAACTCCTTGGAAGCCAAAGGAAGTGTATGAAACAGATATTCTTGAGAGAGAAATACGTAAAATTGAAAGTCTACAGAGGTTGCCGGTTTCACACAACGAAATAAAAACGTTGAAACTCAAATTTTAAATCATAGATCAGCATTGAATTTATATGCCCACAACCTATGTCTTTATAGACGAGGGACTAAAATGTATTATAAGGAAGACTGGAAAAGAACGAAAGAACACTTTAAAGCTTGGTGGAATAGAGAATTAGATGAATCCATTATACAGGTTTTTGCACCGAAGGAAGGAGCTGGGATTATAAATTGGGATATCTGGGGTTTCGTAAAAAACTGGAGGAAGCCCAGCATCGTTATTAGAGAGTTTGAGGAGTATTGTCAAAGAACCTTTTTCGGAGGTGGAGCTTACCCCAATCTTTGGATAAATCTTGGACCGTGCGTTATAGCATCATATATGGGAGGAATACCTGAATTTAAAGCTGGAACGGTATGGTATAAAGAAATGCGATTAGAAGATATTGAGAAGCTAGAGTTCAATTCTGAAAGTGAATGGTGGATGTACACGAAAGAAATAGTAGCTGAAGCTTGTAAAATTGGCAGAGGAAAGTTTATTGTGGGTCTCCCAGACCTAGGTGCTGTAACAGATATATTAGCCTCGGTGAGGGGGATTAGGAATCTCATAGTAGACTTCTATAGAAACTCTAGTAGAGTTAGGAGGCTAAGTAGTAAAATTCTCGATACATGGTTTGAAGTTTATGGAGAACTCTGTGGAATCATAAAAGAGTATGGTCAAGAAGGGGTTTCAACTTGGATGGGCCTCTGGTGCCATAGACAATATTACCCGATACATGCAGATTTTGCTTACATGCTTTCTCCCTCAAAATTTGAGGAATTGGTTTTACCCTACTTAAAGGAATATTGCGTACGATTAGACTATGCAATCTATCACTTAGATGGTGTTGGGCAGATACCACATGTCGATCTTTTGCTTAAATTGCGTGAGCTGACAGGGATTCAATGGGTACCTGGTGCAGGACAACCTGATACAAGTGACCCTAAGTGGCTTCCACTATATAGGAAAATACAAGAAAGCGGCAAGAACTTACAGTTACCGGGTGTGCCACCGAATAAAGTAAGCTTCATTTTAAAGAATCTAAAGCGAAGAGGGCTTATCATAACAACCCAATGTAAATCTGAAAATGAGGCAAGACTATTATTAAGAGAAACTCATTTGTTAAGTTGAAAGACCATTACAGTAGCAATGGGTTTAATACGGCAGTCTACGATTCATAGTAGATGTAATGCGAGTAGCGATCGCAGTAATAACTCGATAGAGCCTGCTGAATTCTACACTCTAAGGGGATATCTCCCATATTTTCTTACACACTCTATGAATGTTCTGACGTTTTTTATCGGTGTACCTGGGGCTATTGGGCTTCCATTAGAGGCTACAAATCCTCCACCAGTAGCCGCTTGAAGTTGCTCTTTCACTTCTTTAACGATGTAATCTTCACCACCCTTCCAAAGTACGTTAACTGTATCTAAGTTTCCAAATACGCAGACTTTGCCATCTAAAGCCTCTTTAACTTTTGCAATATTTATAGAGAAGTTTTTCCGGCTTTCTTCCACCATTAAGCCATCTATCCCTAAATCTCGTATGTAGTTAAGCAGAGGCATGACATTCCCACAGAAGTACAGTATTGGAATCATCCCCAATTTACGTATTTCAC
>JAWCKO010000194.1:0-2681 GCA_038851915.1 Bathyarchaeia archaeon | reverse complement strand
GGTCCAAGTATAGCAGTTAAAGCCAGTTCAAACAGCATTCTTATAGAACGATGCTCCTTTAATCAAAGCTACATAGGATTATCCGTGTTTGAAGCCATGGGAATCACATTCAGGTTTAACACAGTCCACAACGCTAAACGTCTAGTCGTAAAACTCTACCCTCAAGCCTTAAACGTAACAATATACATGAACAACTTCCTAGGTGAAGCCGAGGCCGTTGACGCAGGCTCTGGAAACAGCTGGTTCAACTCTACTCTAAGATTGGGCAACTACTGGAGCACGTGGAAATCCACTGAGGAAGACGCCGATGGAGATGGAATAATCGACGAGCCTAAGCCTATAGAAGGCACCGCCAATGCTGTTGATCGATACCCGTTGGCAAAACAATTCCAAGAATACGTCACCGAAAGTAGGCAGAACGGTCTCCAGAAATACCTAGTGGTTTTAATAGCCGTAACGTTAGCAATAATCTTAATACTGGTCGCGGGTAGAAAAGCTAAGACTCATATGGCAATATCTTCCCAGTTGATATCTGATGATTGATGAAAAATACAGTCTAAAACACATACAGTTTCTAGGCTATGAAGTCCCAGAAGCCCTTAAAGCCATAATCAAAAGGCTTGAAAACTTCTCACTGATAGACCTCGGCTGTGGAGATGGAAGCATGATACACGCTCTCCATAGAGAGCGGTTGCTTAAGAGAGCCGCTAGAATCGTAGGAGTTGACATATCCGACGTTAGAATAGAAAGGTTTAAGGTTTTCTGCCCCTTTGCAGAGGCTATTGTAGGAGACGTGTGCGATCTGAGAAGGATACCCGACAACTCTTTTGACTTAGCTATTTCCACACAGGTTATAGAGCATGTTGAAGACGATGTAGAAATGCTTAAAGAGGTGTATCGAATAGTCAAGCCTAATGGCTACCTCTACATTTCAACAGTAGTAAAAGGTAGAATAGCATTCTGGATCTACTGGAATAAAGGCTTCAAGCTGGATCCCACACATGTGAGAGAGTATGGCTCTGAAAAAGAGTTTATAGGGCTTCTTGAGAAGTGCAACTTCACCGTAGTCCACTGGAGCTCTAAGAAGCTTTCATACCCGTTAACAGAGCTCTTGATGAGAGGCTTAATTATGCTTACCCCTCTAAAAACATCCAACATCCTCCTACTAGCTAATAAGCCGAGGATGAAACAGATACGGATTAGAGTTTTAGGCTATAAAATCATAGAGGCTTTAGCCAAGAAGGATTGAAACCCATGAGCATCCTTTACTTGAAAAGGCTCTTAACGATGTTGATCCTACTACTGTGCCTATCCTTCAACATACAATCTCGGAGTGAGGATGACGGTAAACCCATAGCCATAGGCTTCGGCGAAAAATCCCGATACGTCCTCTATAGCGATGGCTATCTATACCAGCTCCTCGAAAACGGAGAACTAAAGCAAACATCTAAACTAAACCTAGATGAAGAACTCTACGGAAACTATATTCTAGACTTCGAGGTTTATGGAAACGTCTTATACCTATACGCATATAGAAGCGTAAATGCCTCAAGCGGCTTAACCATTCTAAAGATCTACGACTTGAACAATGGTGAAACCATATTCTCCAGGGAGTATAGTTTTAACGTTAAAGATGGAAGAACCGTCTACGGTCGACTAGTATCTACAATACTAGCCTGCAGCCGAGGCTTCGCCGTTTTAACAGTTAACAGCACACAAAACATTATAACAGTCTTCTCTAAAAAGGATCAGAGCTTCACCGCCGTTTGGATCTACGATGGAAGATTAGCCGCAACAATATACAAGTACAACGACACTTTAATAGCACCAGTATTAGGCTTCGGCGAAGCCGAGGGAAGACTATACCCCCTGCCGACAGTCGTAGACCTACTTGAAAACCGCATCCTCTTCTCTCTACCTGCTCTCATACCTGTAACAGCTCTAGCCTACCCTATTATACAGGTTTCAAAGGTTGGAGTAAACTGGACATGCTACGCAAGCGTTTTAAACCCATCAACCCGTGAAATAGAGTTCTACAGGGTTTACCCCGGCAACTATACGCTGATCGAATCCAACGTCGCCCAGTCGTCTCCACACTTAACATATCTTATAGTAGACAACCCTACTGGCTCGGAGATAGTCTTCCCAGACGGAGCGTCGATAGAAACCCGTTATAAGCTTTCGATAATTCCATCTGGGGTCTTCCTTCCTATGAATCCGTCTGAAGGCGTCTTAGACGTAAACCCTGAGGACCACTCAGCCCTCATTAAAATACTGTCAGGCGATGAAGCTAAAATTATCCACGTGAAAAATGAATCCTACAGAGAGGTTTACAGTCTACCCGCAGAGTATGGCTCTAAGCTCGAAGGCTTTTACGCGGCTCTGGTAGGTGAAACCGTTTACATCATAGACCCTAGAAAGGAGGAGCTTGTAACACTTAACCCGAAGAATTTAACAGACACGAGGATCTATATATTCGTCTTCTCAGTTGTAATGGTAGCGGTCATACTTACAATAGTGTATAAAAAGAGACTTACCCACAGGCTTATAGGACGTAAAGCTTAATTAAAGATGTATCTGCCGACTGTTTAAGTGACCCTTCATGCGTCGAAACATCATCCTACTTATCTTCATACTGATAAGCACTTCTATAATTCCCATCTACATTTCAACCTCCCCTT
>JAWCKO010000193.1:1461-2694 GCA_038851915.1 Bathyarchaeia archaeon | reverse complement strand
CGTGATCTACGTGAATGCGAATACCAATACCCTTCCTGACAAACAGATACTTAACCCTGTGTCTAACCGTTTCAACAGGAAGCCCGGTAAACTTGCTCAAAGCTGCATAGTTCTTGGGTCCAAGTATTTTAATCGCTTTCACAAACGATGCGAAGTCTTCCGATGACAGCTCCTTTAAACTAAGCATTAAAGACACGACCTTAATAGTTTTTAATTTCTTGGATCTTATATTTAAATATTTATTTTTAATTAATAAAGGATACTATTGAAGAGAACGTTTCACTAAGTTTAAAACCAATTCATCAAAAGTTAGTACGAATAACTCCATTCCTATTTTTACACTTTTCCTCCAAAAACCAACATGTCATCCAACTAAACTTAGAAGTCGCCCATTATTGTCGATGCTATTAAACTTGTAGACTCCTCCCAGTCAATAGTTTAAGAGCTTCTAAGATGAATAATTGGCGCAGTATCAGAGAGGCTTCTGATTTAACTCATCCCAGACGTTGTCTAAAATCAATTCAACTACAAAACTGTTTACGACTTTAACTTCAGCCTTATGTTCAGTTAAAACTTGGAGTACAATTTTCCCAGTTCTATCACCGTAACCAGAGTGTCTACATGTAAAGCTGATTACGACAATCCAAGTATTTTCATCGAGTTTAAAACTCTCTACTACTTTTAAAGTATCCTCCATACCATCCCATTTAAAAGTCGGAGAATTCCTCACGGCTTCTAAAGCTTTTTCCTCAGGGTTCAAATTACCTGCTGGATTACGCGAATAAGCCAGTATAAGGGAGGATAAACCTAGGCAAATCATCAGAACTGGGAAGATAGACTTACCATTCAACATTCCACCTAAATGAATCTAATACAATGAACGTTAATAAGTCTAAACTTTAGAACAATACTCTAGATGGCTAACCGCCGCTGTATTTCGATGTAAAATTGCTAAACTTGACGTATTTCAACTTTAGGATTTTAGTATTATAGTTTTACCTTTTTTAGCAGATTCGTAGGCGGCTTCCATGATTTCAACTACGTGTCCCCCCTCTTCAGGTAAGCCTATTGGCTTTAAATCGTTAAGTATACATTTTACAAAGTGTCGGTGTGTATGTTGAGGTTCTTTCTCCCCAGCAATTGTCGGCATAATCCATCCAGGCTCCTTCTGCCTGTAAAAGATCAATGGTATGTTAAAGTGGTTTAAGAGTATTGTACCTTTTGTTCCATAGA
>JAWCKO010000193.1:0-1451 GCA_038851915.1 Bathyarchaeia archaeon | reverse complement strand
CAGTTTGAGTCCAACTTGACTCTGCAATAGCTAAAGTCCCGTTCTCCATCTCCATGATTATTACATTATTATCGTCTACTTTCGCCGGTTTATCTAAAGTTGCTACAAATGCAGATACGCTTTTAATTAACCCTACCCAATAAATACACGATTTGACTAACCGCGTATACACCTAAATCCAGCAAAGCTCCACCATGCGCCCTCTCAGGGTCGAAAAACCAGCAGTCCTCCTCTTCCCCAAACATTTTCGTTACATTTTTCTGGTAGCCTTCAGGGCCTCCATGCGCTACACGAGATCCAACCATACATATTCTTCCAAGAGCCCCCTCATTTAAGAGGTTTTTAACGTAGTCAAAAGTAGGAGTATCGAAATAGACGAATGGTAGAACCATAACCTTTAAATTGCTATGTTTATGCGACGCTTCTACTATTGCTTTAGCATCTTCTACCTTTGTACACATGGGTTTTTGAATCATCACATGTTTTCCAGCCTCCATCGCGTCGACCGCGAGTTTAGCATGTGTCGGATGCGGTGTAGCCACTATTACAGCATCAATATCGCTTCTCTCCAAGAGTTTTATGTGGTCAGAATACCAAGACCCAATGTTAAACCTTTACGCTGTGAGTCTTGCTCTCTCAGGTTTTATATCTGCTACGGCAACAACCTCTGCTTCCTTTATCTCTTTAAGCTCTGGAATATGGAAGTAGTTGGATATGCCTCCGCAACCAATTATTCCAAAACCGACCTTCTCCATTTTCCCCTCCTAATGATAGATTACTTTGAACACTAGGTAATAAAAGATATTTAGTGAAGTAAACTACTTTTCCAATACCAGCCAAGCCGAGACAGCGGCATTTTCAATAGGTGTAAATTTAACTCTAACTCTGTCGAACCCCTCATCCGTTTTATACCTCCAAACCCTATTAGCCGCCACTTTACCCTCATCTATCGTAATCCATCGATTCAAGCCTACAGGATCTACTTGGACATATACATATCCATCATATGCGCTGACCAAGTAGACTGTTTTATTTCTAAATCCAGTACAAGGCACTGCAGACGTTGTCTCTCCCTCTGGGGAGAGCTTTCTATCCTCCCATAGAGGATAGCTTAAATATCTTTGAGCTAAAGGATTCACAAGATCCGGGTCTATGTACGCGGCGCATACTCTATGGGGTGAAACTGTACTTGCACCTACAACTTCAACGTAGTAGAGGACCATGTCTTCTAGAAGCAGCCAAGGATGCACTGTGCTCATATCTTGTTTCACAAGATACTCTGTTAGGGGGAATACTGGATTATCAGGACACCGTGCCCACGTTTTACAGTCTGGGGAATACGCTACGCCTATGTTATACCTATGCGGGCAATTTCCCAATCCCTCGTAGAACATTGTAAAGAAGTCTCCCATTGCGAGTAGTTGGTGTACTTCAATACCAGCCTCGTTGCT
>JAWCKO010000192.1:0-2696 GCA_038851915.1 Bathyarchaeia archaeon | reverse complement strand
GGCGGCTTTCAACGCAGTTTCGTAGGCATCTACATGTGGAGCTGTCCTATAGGCTGTCAATATGTCTGCGTATTCGACGATTTCAGGGTTTAAATTGCCATGAAGGTCTAAAGCAATAGATACTACGGTCTTCCAGCCTACGATTTCTCTAACACGTTTAAGAAGATGTGTCTCTCCGCTTCCAACTCCCTCACCCTCCATAGCCCCATGGAGGAGGAGACATACACCCTCGATTTTACCAGCATCTTCAAGAGCTTTAAGCATTTCACCCTCCAAATGTAGGAAAGTACTTCTAGAAACGACACCGGAGGGAAGAGCCCAAGCATGGATGGTTGGAGTAACTTCAACCCCCTCACCTATGAGAAATCTAGCGACACCATCTTTAAGAAGCTCATCACCTTTGATGACGTTAAAATCCTCTATACTGGTAGGTAGGGGACTAAACGTATTAGACTCATGACCTATACCACCTAAAGCAATACGCATTAAAACACCCTCAATTGAAATGTATCACATAAAAGTGATATTTTATCTTATACGTCCAAGAATCTCTCCACCCAACACTAGTCCGATCGTTCTAATAACATCACGTAGTACATGAGAAGCAACTTTAAATGCGTAGAGAACATTTAAGGGTTGAATTTATCCATTTTACACCGTAATTGGCGTCTAATGTAATAGCTCTAGAGAAGGGTTTTCAGATGAGTGATTTCTCGATAAGGTCACATTCTACAATGGGTTTCTCTCTATTTAGAGGTATTCTAAGAGTTTTTATTTCGAAGGGTTTTAGATGGACGTTTAAATCTCTGCCGAGGACTGTAGATTTGACTCTAGCCGTACGGCTTCTCCCAGTATACTCCACAATTCTAACGACGACGTCATCAGAGTCTTCAGCTAGCTTAACGGCGGAAAGTGCAACATCAGAAGGGTCTACCTCAACTAGGGAGAACTCTCCTGGCATAGAGCCGCTATGCTGTTCTTCAAAGACGTAGAAGAAGCCGGTATTTAATATTTCTGAGAGTTCGAATATTCTATGGAAGTTGTCCACCCAGCTGTTTAAATGGGGTAGTAGAATGTATCTGAAGTTCTGCTCCCCCTGATCTATGTACGGGTAGTCTTCAGACTTAGGATCGACTTTATGCGGGTCGTGTTGAGCATATGGCGGGCTTCTGATAACGCTCATACGGATTTCTGAGCCGTATACGTCGAAGCCGTATTTAGAGTCGTTTACAATTGTCAGCCCGTACTTTAATTCAAGGTTTGATGTATGATACCTACCTGATACGTCAACCCATCTCTGGCCGGGCTCTTCTTCTCCATTGGCCGGTCTAACGATCACGCCATAAGGTATTTCATAAGTCGTAGTGAATTCTTCGAGGTTTACTGGGAACGATAGTTTAAGCATTCTATGCTTCTCCCTCCAATCAACTCTAACCCTAACATCTATAAAGTCTAGCCCCCTGTAGAGTGAAAAATACTGCCATATGGTTGAATTGCGATAACTCGTTTTAACTCTAACCGTAGCTCTAACAGGGCCAGATTCAACTAGGGAGACTTCAGCATCTCTAAATCTGCCTTCTTCAAACCTGAATTTGGAGATTCCATGTCCCCAGGTATCGCCTTCATCCTTCAGTACTATGGGTGAAGCACCGTAGCCGTTGAAGACGTTGATGCCAAGCCTCTTATCATAGAGCATTTTAATAGCTCCGTTCTCCTGGTCTATTTCAACTATGAAATAGTCGTTTTCAATCCTCCCATGGGAAGCTTTTAAAACCCCCTCAAATTCTTGCGAAGACTTATCGCTTTTAACCAATCTATAGGTTTTATACCCTAAACTTGGCACGTCGGCTATGAATAGAACTCTTTTAAGACCTGCAGTAGAAGACGGATGGACAGTTTGAGTTGGAATAGGCTTTTCATCTTCACTTAGGAGGGAATAATCGGTAGGCCACGGCTCAGCTTCCACTGGAAACTTCACTCGAACGCCAGTCGGATTGAAGACAATCAGGGATATACCGCTACTAGTATCGATTTGAGAAGACACCCGTTGCACGGCTAAATTTAAGACTCCGCATGCTAAGTTTAGAGATTCACCGTAGATGTTTCTAACGTCCCAGTATGCTTCGGGTATGCAGGTTCCAGCTAGGACATCGTGAAACTGGCATAGGAGAATGAGTTTCCAGCTGCGTTTAAGCCTATCTCTGGGGTATTCTAACCCACTGGTCACGTATGCGAGTACCGACATCCTCTCAGCGGCCATAACCATGTTTTCGGCTTTCCTATTCAAAGCTTTAACTTCAGATAAGACTGAGTAGCATCCGCTTGCATGATGTTGAAGTTCATCTTTAACCACTGGGATATTCTGGTAGAGCTCTAAAATACGTTTAAAGAATTCTTCTGGGTTTGCAAAGGTAACTCTACGATCTCCCACTTCTTCAGAGGCTTTAAGTATTGCTTCGATATCCTCCTCAGTAGGTCCTCCTCCATGGTCTCCAACGCCGAACAGTACTAGTATATCGGGTATCGGTGGATTTATCGCTATGTCCTTTATTACTCTGTAGAGTTCTCCATTAGACACTGTGTAGCCGACTGGGTGTCTATATGCTAGAATCCTACTGCCGTCTGGAGCCTCCCACCAGACTATCGGCGATGGAAGGTTCTTCTCGTGGCCACTGGGCCTCATAAATATGTAGTAT
>JAWCKO010000191.1:0-2698 GCA_038851915.1 Bathyarchaeia archaeon | reverse complement strand
CCTCCTCATCAAAGAACCTTAATAATCCAGCTGTAGTAGCTGGCATAGGCGATTCTCTCTTACGCTTCTTGCTCATAGATTTCCTAGTTATACTAGAATTGGAGCGTATAATAAGCTTTTTCATATATAAGTGACACAACTTAAGTCGAAAAATATATAGGAGTGTATTCGTTCTAAATATGGAGTTTTAGGGGTAACTTTATGGATGAGGCTTGCGCGTTCGCTGCAAAACTTGATGATCTTCAAAGGTTGCTCGACGAATTCATAAAACGCGATTATACAGTTTATGGACCTGTTGTAAAAGGGAAAAGCTGGGTTTTCTCTGAAGCCCACTCGATTCGAGAATTGGACTTAAACTATATTCGAACAATTCTGCCGCCTAAAAAGTTGCTTCATCCTACTAAAAGCTCTATCTTCGAGTTTAAGCTTAACGATGGTTTTGAAGTCTTTGAATCTTGCAATGTGAAGAAAATCGTTATATTCGGTATTCATCCCTGTGATTTAAAAGCGATTGAAAAGCTGGATGAATTCTTCAGTCAGCATCCTGAGGAACCATGCTATGAAGCTAGGAGAAAGAGAGCATTAATAGTTGGTTTAACGTGTAATATCGTTGATGAAAAATGCTTTTGCAGTTCACTTGGTACTGGACCTGAAGCCTCTACAGGTTTTGACATATTGATAACTCAGATCATTGATGGATTTTTCTTGGTTGAAGCAGGTAGCTTGAAGGGGTTGGATATCTTAAAAACGTTAGATTTAGCGGAGGCTAAACCTGAACATTTTGAAGCTAAAAGAAAACTCATAGAGCATCTTAAAAGTAGCTTCACTAAGATAGCGGACTTTGAAGGATTGGCAACGTTGGCTAAGGATAGGTTAGATCACAAAGTTTGGATAGAGACGGCTGAGAGATGTCTGTCCTGTGGAAATTGTAGCATGGTCTGCCCAGTATGCTATTGTTTTGACGTCTACGATTCTCTTAATTTAACACTTAAAGAAGGAGTTAGAATTATGGAGCTTGACTCATGTCAACTTTTAGAATACGCAGAGGTAGCGCTCGGCGGTAACTTTAGAAAAGATAGGAGTCAAAGATTACGCCATTGGCTACTATGCAAGTTTGGAGCAGCAGGCGGCTCTACGTACACCAGCTGTATAGGATGTGGAAGATGTATAGTTTACTGTCCGGCTAACATAGATTTAACGGAGGTCGCTAAAGCGTTAAAGGGAGGCTGATAACGTTGAATCCATACCTGCCTAGAAAAGCAATAGTAGAATCTATTCGAGATGAAACACCAGATATAAAAACGTTCAGAATCAAATTTAAAGATGGAGGCTTCAGCTTCAATCCTGGTCAATTCGTCATGGTTTCAGTGCTTGGAATTGGGGAATCTGCTATAAGTATATCTTCTCACCCTGAGGATGCAGATAAATTCTTAGAGCTTTCCGTTAGAAAAGTAGGCAATGTAACAGGTGCTACTTTCAAGCTAAAGCCAGGCTCTACTATCGGCATTAGAGGGCCATTCGGCAATGGATGGCCTATGGATGAAATCCCAGGTAAAGACCTCTTGATTGTAGGTGGAGGTTGTGGTCAAGGTGCTCTAAGACCGTTGATTTTAGATGTGTTGAGGCATAGGAACCGTTACGGAAGGGTTGAAATACTCTATGGAGCTAGAACTCCTCAAGATCTGATGTTCAAACATGAACACGATCTGTGGGCCGGTATATCCGAGGGTTGCCTACTATTAACGGTAGATAGTATCCCACCAAGTGCTGAGTGGAGGCATAATGTTGGGGTAGTGACAACGCTTTTCAGGAAAACACTCATTAAACCTGAAAATGGTCTAGTCTTCATATGTGGACCGGAAATCATGATGCACTTTGCCATTAGAGACTTGTTATCCATGGGCTTTAAAAGTGACCAGATATATCTATCCATGGAGAGAAGAATGAAGTGTGGCATAGGAAAATGTGGACACTGTCAAATAGGTGGCAAGTATGTCTGTAAGGACGGGCCAGTCTTCGCGCATTCTGATTTGATCCATGAGCCTGATAAAATACTTTAAGAGGTGATGTCTCTGAAGCTTAAAATAGGCGTATTTAAATTTACAAGTTGTTCGGGCTGTCAAATAGAACTCCTGAGAATTAATGAAAGCCTTCCAGGGTTGCTAAATCTCGTGGATTTTCAAAACTGGGCTATGGCCAGTTCCGATGTACAACCAGGCCCATATGATATAGCTATCGTAGAAGGTGGAATATCTACGCCTGAGAGTATTGAAGAAATTAAAACGATTCGTAGAAATTCTAGACTTCTCATAGCGATTGGTGATTGTGCGGTTTTTGGAGGAATTCCATCGATGAGAAACTGGATGAGGCAGCGTGAAGCTGAGAATTTAGTCTACCCGAAGCCTGAACACTTGAGGTCTATGAGAGTATCTAGTATAGACGAGTATGTTAAAGTAGACGTGTATCTTAGAGGTTGTCCACCACATCTTGATAATATGCTTGAAGCCCTTAAAGCCGCTATTCTAGACATCAGACCTAGGCTAAGACAGCATCCAGTCTGTATTGAATGTAAGTTTTACGAAAATGAATGTCTTTTAACGACTTATAAGCAAGCCTGTATGGGTCCTATCACGGCGGCTGGCTGCGGAGCCATCTGCCCATCGGTGGGGAGACCGTGTGAAGGTTGCTATGGACCAAT
>JAWCKO010000190.1:0-2711 GCA_038851915.1 Bathyarchaeia archaeon | reverse complement strand
ATTCTATCCCCTTGTAAAGCCCTAAGTCTAAGCCTTTCCATCGTAGAGAGAGAGTATTCAATCCCATAGCCCAATGCCCCAGTCGTAACATCTACGACGATACGGTCGGTTGAAACGCCTTTAGACGAGAGAAGCTCGTTTAACCTAATGGCCTGGTTAACATCCATATTTGACTTGGCCAGTAGATTATGACCATTCGTTAAAGCAGCTTCGGTAACAGTCTCATAAGCTTCAGCTGTTACAGGACCTATGAGAAGCCTTTCGCCTTTAAAACATTCAGCGGCTTGTTTTAAAAACTCAGTGTTTCTAGGTATGTCTTCCGTATGAATCGGGTCCATTATACCTGTAACCATTAGAGGGCGCCCAGTCGCCTGTAAAACCTCCTCCAATAAACTTATAGCATCTTTGACAGTCCTATTTAGAGTCAGGGGGGAGATAGACCTTACATTTAAATTTATAATATCTGGGTTGAACCTGTCTACAACCCTGATCCACTCGACCGGATCCATTATTACGTCGCCTAGAGCCTCCTTAACGCCGACTGTGGGGCTGTCTAAATAGTCGTATACTTCAAGTGCCAGTATAGGCAGGGGGTTTAAACCCTCAAACGTGTAAAATGGTAGTGTTCTAGCTCCGCCGACGGTAGTAGAGTAGCTTCTCGAGCCTCCTTCGGATTTCGTAGCGCCTATTTTTACTTTTGCAATAACACCTCTATAGGATTCTATTGGAAGAGGGAGGGACAGTGTAGAAGCCTCCTTATTGGATTAACCCGACTTTGCGGCATATGTTTTTAACGGCTTCATAGGAGGGGGAATTATCAGGTATGTTCAGAAGAGATAAACCCTTCACGCTGAAGTTTAGTATTTCAGGGTCTGGAGGGACTATTCCAATAAGCTGTAGGTCGAATTCTCCGACTTTACCAGCGTAGCTTTCAAATTCTTCAAGTGGGATCTTATTGCCGATAACGTAGAGCCTTCTTATTTCAACGTGTACCTCCGGTATTAGCTCTTTAATCCTCTTAGCCGTTTCAAGGCTCATCCTAGAAGGGTCTGTTACAACAAACATGATGTCTACGTCTCTATCTGTCCTACGGCTTATATGCTCTAATCCAGCCTCCATATCCATTATAACGACGTCGTAGTTACTGGCCAGTTTGTCTAATATTGACGTTAAAACAGAGTTGACGTAGCAGTAGCATCCCTCCCCTTCACCCCGACCCATGGCTAACAGGTCGAACCTAGGAGACTCCATCAGAACCTCCATAACCCATTTCTCAACTATCCTACTCTTGTCGACGCCAAGCTCCGTAGTATCTAAGACCGTTTTTCTAAACTCCTCTATTACTTTGCCAACCGTCTTCTTAACAGGCATGTTTAGAACGACCGGAGCATTCGTAGACGGGTCTGCATCTACAAAGAGGATTGTCTTACTCGTCTCCTCGATCAGAGCTTTTAAGATTAAAACTGCTATAGTGGTTTTACCCGTCCCACCTTTACCAGCTACCGAAATTATCACTCTATCTTCCAGCCTCCCAAAGCCTCTTCCCATACCAGTTTTCACTCAAGAATTTAGAGATTTCCGAAGAGTCTAGTGGTCCTACTAGAACCCTCCAACCAGTAGCCTCTTCGATTTCACCGCTTAGTTTTGAAGCCCTACCTGGAATTATAATATACCTATGTTTAACCAGGTTTTCAATACCCGACTCTTTAACAGCCTCAGCAACTTTATCAGCCGTGAGTTTTCTCCCAGCTACAGCTGAAGTTACTGAAAGCCCCTCAGTATCGACAACTATGAGGTATGCGTCTACTTTAGCCGCCTGTATGTCTGAAGAGACCGTATAGTAGGTCAATGCGAAGTTCGATGTGAACATAACGGGGCTGCTCTCATTCGGTGTACCTATCTTGTAGAGCCCAGGTTTAACTGAAACAGGTTTCCTAGGGTCTGTATATATGTTGTCTCTAAGTATTAGCAGCGGTAGAAGAACCCAACCGTCCAAACTATGCATGATGAGAACATCCGCAAACCTAACTATAAGCATACCCGCCAGGTAGCACTCCTCCCACTTCCTATCTAAAGCTCTACCCTTTTCAAGCCAGACAGACATGGGAGCTCCCAGAAGTGGGAAACCTAAGAGAGAATCGTTCGCCCTGAAGACAGCCTTACGAAGCATAGTGAAGTTGACAATCGTATCGTAGAGGCCTTCCCCACCCATACATCCAGGGTCTAAAACCAAGTCTTCTAAACCACATTCGAGTAGAGTTTTAACTAGACTTTTAAGTGCAACGGGATTATTTGGAGCCGAGACGACGAGCGGACAATCGTATGCCAAAGCCAGTTCAGCCATCTGACTCCAGTTATCCACAGTTGCAGCATATATAAGCGGCTTATCACCAGGTATTTCGGAAAGACCAGCCTTTAAAACGTCTGGGTTTAACGAGCAGAGCACAATGGGGAGGCTTGAATTGTCCAATACCACTCTAACAGTTTTACGGAAACTCTCCGGATCACCAGTAACAGACCTGACGGCTATTAAGTCTAGCTTAAGCTCTTTACCGATATACGGGTAGGATAGCGATTCTATCTGCCTAACGCGGTCGATTATAGACCCGGGCGTCATACTATCTGATACGTCTATAGCTATGGCTGTTGGACGCCTATAGGTGAACTCATGCCGATAGAGGACGTATTCTCCACCTATTTTAACGGCTTTT
>JAWCKO010000189.1:0-2714 GCA_038851915.1 Bathyarchaeia archaeon | reverse complement strand
AAAGCCTCTAGATGTAACTTCTCTCTGAATAGTCTCTTCTTCAAGCCTCAGATGGATGAAGATGAACACCTCTAATTGCCTCAATGAAACCGTAACGCTTATAGTGTTATTACGTCAATCCGCGTAGGAATAGGCATTTTACTAGCCCCCCTCGTTAAGGCCTCTTTAGCGAAACTTAAACCATTTTCACTAGTACGTAGAATTATTATATTCTGTCCTTTTTTAACTCTGGCAGCCAGTCCAGAGGGTCTTCCAAATGCTCTACGCATCCCCTCTGAAAGCCTATCAGCTCCAGCTCCAGTCATAAGTTTATGTTCTCTAAGCACATGATGTGGAAATACCGATATCTTTAGAAGATACCCTTTACCGCCAAGTTTTTCTTCTAGAAACTTGTTAACGGCCATTCTAGCGGCTTCCAGAGCATTATGTCTTATCTGCGCATCTTCAAGCGCTATAAGCCTGGCTTCATATTTAAAATCCCCACTAGGGTCCCCCATTGTTAGATGAACTATCTTACTCTGAGGGACGCCTCCAATATATTCGCGTCTAGTGTATGCTGCTCCCGAGATCTTCCTAAAGTTTTTCGCCCTCAAAGTCTCTCACAATAATTTTTATCGATTTGGCTTCTTAAAAAACGTTCCGCAATTTCTAAGAAAACCTCTTGAGGGGTTTGATATACTCGGATTTCAGAATCGTAGTGAGGCTTCACGTTTGGGAGTATTCTCTTGATGAATACATTTAGCGTTTTATTCCGTAGAGTGAATGCTTCAGTTACAATTTTTTTAACAGCTTCAAACATTATTGGATCTAAAGCATGATCCTTACGTTTAAGTCTGACTACGTCACTCTTGATTTTACTTCTAGGATAGAAGGCTTCTCTAGGAACCCTCTCCACCACTTCTACGTCGTAGTTTAAAGCAGTTATAACCGTTAACCTACCGTATTCTGAATCACCCGGTTTAGCGTATAATTTCCGAGTAAATTCTTCCTGGAGAGTTAAAACAATAATGTCCGGTTTTTCCTTAATGAGTTTTAGAACCATCGGAGTTGATATTGCATATGGAGGGTTTGAAACAACTTTGTTAAACCCCCTGACTTCAGTTTTAAGGAAATTCCCCTCGATAATCTTCACATTAGACTCATCGGGGAATCTACTTTTTAAGTAGTTTACAAGTTTACGATCTAATTCAACAGCATACACAATCTTAGCTTTTTCAGATAATAGTTTCGTCAGAAGCCCTATTCCAGCTCCAACCTCTAAAACAACGTCTTCATTCGAAATATAAGCATAATCTACAAGTCTGCATAGGAGTTTCTCATCGATCATAAAATGTTGTCCAAGTCTCTTCTTAGAAGAGACTACTCCAACTCTAATGAGCGTTTGAACAACCTCTTTAAAATCCATGTTTAATTAACCTTTCACGAAAAGCCTATACTTAGGATTCTCTTCCATAAGTTCCTCTAAAATTCTCTTCGTTAAAAGTTTAACGGGGTCTGGCATTCCAGTCCGTTCCTTTATGTCTTTAAAGGATTTGAATGGGCTTATGCTCCTCTCCCTCAATATAGACAGCATATACTTCTTTCCTACGCCGGGTATCAACTCTAAAGCGTGCATTCTAGGGCTTATGGCTTGTGATTTATTGAAAAACCCTACGAATTCTTTTTCATTAGTAGCTATTATTTTCTCTATGATTTCCGGGAGCTCCGCTTGAGCTGGTCCAGAAAGCTCATGATAGCTTAACCGTCCAATTATGAATGCAACCTTGCTTTCAGGTACTCTGCTCAGTATAACTCTTTCTCCGATTGTTACAGACAGGTTCTTTTTGAGAATAGCCTCCAATAACGTAAAATACTTCTCACCTATTATCTCTACAGTACTGCCTGCAAGTTGAACCATTTTCGGGGCTCTTCTAGAAGGATATGGGAGAATGTTCAATATGTAGCCGTAATCTTCATAAGTTTTTTGATACTTCATTAACAGCCCCCTAATTTAAACTCGGAGTAATAATTCAGATAGACTTTTGAAGTTTATACTCGTTCAGCAATTCTAATATCTTCTTAAGTTGAGAAGTTGTTACAAGTTTACCCTTCGACCCTGTAAAGAAAATCCTAAGCTCTTCAATACTTTCAGGCATAATATTCACAATTTGTACGGCTCTATCACGTTCAATATTAAATTCCTCGATGAGCCTATCAGTAAGCTCAGAGACTTTTGAAGGATCTACTTTAGTCATTCTACGTGCATATTCTAAAACCCTAGCTTGAAATGGATTAGGATTTTTTACATCCTTGAGTATATTGTAGACCTCAGCTATAGTTATATCTACCTCTTTAATTTTCTTGACAACCATTCTCCCCACCCCTTCATATTTAAGTGGATTTTAATGTGTTAACGGTTTCAGATGCTCTGGTCTAACTATAAGAGTCTTCTCAATACTCCCTGTCTTCATCTTTAAGATATAAGCCCTCCCCCTTTTTCCGATAATGACTCCAACTTTACCATGATGTCTCTTATGAGGCATACCTTTATGGATACTTGGGTTTATATCAACTACAACCGGCTCATTTAGTCCATACTCTCGGAGGATGGAGGTTACTTTAAGCGGATTCTCCCTTCTCTTAAGACGTAACAGCTTCCTCGTTTTTCTTCTAAAACCCTTAGAATAGGGCGTTAATACTCCCCCCTAATTTTTATGATTTCTGATAATAAATCC
>JAWCKO010000188.1:0-2715 GCA_038851915.1 Bathyarchaeia archaeon | reverse complement strand
GGGTCTATGCTTGGGGTCGTTTCTTCTGAACGCCTCAGCTTTAAGCCGTATTACCCTAGACAGGTATACGTCGTCCATAAAGTAACGCCAGTCTATCCAAGATGGGACTGCTGCGAATAACCGTGGGGGTTCAACTTCCTCCCACTCGCCGTAGCCTGTACGCCAGGCTTTATTTAGTTCGTTTAAATCTCCGTACTTCTCCATAAGCCACTTCCTAAATTCAGCCAGCGTATAAGGGCAATAACAGAAGCCTAGGCTACCGGGTATATTACGCATAGGCCAGAAACCTATCTCCTGCCAAACGTTCCAGACCAGTATATTATCGTACTTTCCAAGTCGTTTAGCTACTTCAGCTATGAATTTTAGGGCTGATTCTCTAGCACTAGGATGGTCCCAGCAGAAACCGGGCTTACCATCAGCTGGAAGTAGATACTGCGTAGGATCTTCATGCTTCTCCCCAGTGCTATATACCATTCTACAGTCTGGGTATTTCCGCCAAAGCCAAGCTGGAGCCTGCTCCATAGTTACACCGAAGTACACGTAAAGCCCAAGCTTTTCAGCCTCTTCAATCAAAGCCTCCACTTTGCATAAGTCTATTTCGCCTTCTCTCTTCTCATCTATACACCAAGACTCTTGAAGCTTAATCGTATTAAACCCTAAGCTTTTGATAATACGCATATCCCTTAGAAGCTCATCCAAAGGTCTGGAAGGCTCACGGTAAAAGTGTGTACTAAACGGGAAAATGGTGGTCTGAGTCGCACAGTTGGCTCGGCTTTCCGGTTTAAAAGACACCTTAAGCACCTTAACTACTCAGGATAATGTTTCACAGATTTAGAAGCTTTTCGGCATTTCTGAACTTTATATCCTCGAAAGTCTTATCGCTTAATTCTAGCGATTTAAGCAGGTTTAAGTGAAGCCCGTCAGGTCCAAATTGTCCTCCATAGGGATCTATACATGGGAAATCTGTCCCAAAGAGGATTTTTGACTCATGCTTCTCTAGAAACTCTCTAGCGTATTTTACGTCTCTTCGGAGAGCATTAAAGCCGGATGTCGCTGAAATATCTGCGTATACGTTTTCAAACGTGCTTAGAATTCTATCTACTAGTCCACCCGATTTCACTGGACCCGTTGGATATACTTCTTTAGACGGCTCTGCGGATATATGCCGCCACCACCCCGGTCCATGCATTATGAAGACAGTCTTACTGTACTTATACGCAATCTCCTGGAATACTTCTTCAAATAGGTAGTTGTGTGAGTCATCTACATGCATCAGAATTGGTATTCTAAGTTTTCCACAAATTTCATAAATCTCCTGAGAGAGCTCGTTGTTAATTGGAAGTCTGACCTTGTGTTCGCCATATCCTTCAGCACCTTTAGAGAGGTACTCCTCTATGACGCTCGACTTCTTAGGCTCATTTAAATCAACGCAACAGAACGGTATTAGCTCCGGATGGAATCTGCAGATTCTAAGCACTCTTTCAGGAGATTGGTCGTATTCGCCAAGCTCGACATCAAATCTAGACCCAGGTAGTACTACGGCTCGTCGTATGTTAAATTCAGCCATATAGCTTAAGAGGTCTTTTTCGGTTACGAAGATTAAACCCTTCAGGTTTCTATGGTAGGATTTAAAGCCTCCAATATGAGTGTGGAAATCCACTATCATGGAAACCAGACCCCCAGGACTATTGGAAACTTCTACTTGCCTTTCTGAATGCTCTTCAGTATTAGTGTTACGTGTGTTTTACTGAGGGGAGAATCATCCACGTAGTATGTGATTGTATATTCTTCCTTGACTTCTCCAACCTCTTGTGAAATCCATATGAATCCCTCAGATACCATTGACACGTAGCTCTCCCCGATTTTGAACTCATCTACGATTGTATAGTGGATTCTCGCGCAGAGGTACGTCTTCCCATTCTTCGCCTCTATTTTTTGAAAGTCTTCGACTCTGTAGCTTGCGTTAATTTTCCCGTATGCTTTACCACCATCGAGATACATGGTGTAGTTGCTTTCACAACTCCAAGACTTTTCTCTAGTAAGAGGGTATGGTGGAGCTACTATAGGTGTATCGTAGACTATTCTAACTCCATCTGATTCCACCATAATCAATGAGCCTTCCTCATCATAGTGGTAGTGGGTTGTTTCACCCGGTTTTTCAACTAAAACCTCGATTTCACTTAACTTCACCCATTTAACTACGTGTTCTTCACCGTCAACAAGCTCTATGAACTCTTTAACTGTTCCAACTGGCAGCTCCGGTTCAGCTATCTCTTCAACAACCTCTTCAACGACTTCTTTAATGGTAGGCTTCACCCCTGCCTTCAATATGAGGTCGACTATGTTTAGGATGAGTTTATAGTTGTCTCCAACGTAACAGTACGGCTCCGTGAGAAACGTTTGGTCGCTGAATGCTACTACAGTGCCATTCATCTCAACCATCGCTATGACCGCGTAATCACCTGTCCTTTCTGCCGTTGAAGAATAGGTGTTTCTTGAAGCCCAGGCAACCCCTTTATTCGATGGATATATGTGTGTAGCCGTGAAGAACACTAGAGATCTTAAGTCTCTCGTCACATTGCTACTCTTGAAACGGTTCGCATATATGTTGCGGTAGAACCCGTAGTAATCCTTCTCGTTGTATAGGTATCCCTTTGCGAATGAGAGACCGAACCTTGTGGAAAGAGAGTTCATTGGAGCGATGATGCCTTTCGA
>JAWCKO010000187.1:0-2717 GCA_038851915.1 Bathyarchaeia archaeon | reverse complement strand
TATGGTGATTCTTTCAGCTATAGTTATCGGTAGAACAGCCATAAATAAGTATCCTAACGATAGCTCTTCCGGAACAGGCAACCCTAAGAAAGCCAAGTAGTCAGCAGGCTTGGGGATGCCTGTTTTTGCCCAGATGACGCCTAAGGCTACCAGAGCATCTTTAAGCTCTTTAAGAGGCACTAATATGCCTAAGGCTCCTATGTAGGCTAAGTTTCCATACATGCTATCGGTCATAGTGGCTATGAAAGATGTAACTGCAGAACCCCAGAGGAGGCGACTACTCTTAGCCTCTATAAGACCTTTAAGCCGCCTACCCAGTGTTAAACTGAGGATTAAAGCGGCGATATGGAATACTGGGTATAGCGGTGCTTCGAAGCCGACTGGGCTAACATACCAACCGATTATGAGTACGAGTAGTACCGTGGACCCGTAAAGCCAGCCTAATTCACTTTTACTCGTTAAAAAGCCGGCTGTGAGAGATGCTAAAGCACCAGCAGGTATCAGTAGAAGCCCGAACACAGTTGTTGAGGGGATCATCCAAGCTATAAAGTTTCCCAGGAGAGACGTTATGAAGCCAAGCTTAGGACCAAGTATGATGCCGATGGTGGCATACAGTATTGTAGTGAGCTCTATGCTTGTTGGAGCACCTATAGCTGGAAAACCTGGAAGCCTCGAAACGACGACTATTAGAGCCGCCATTGTTGAAATTGTTGCCACTTTTAACGTTCTAGTTTTAAGTAGACTCATATATCTGTGTAAATAGTTACACAGAAATTTAAATTTTTACATAACGTTATGTCTGCGGAGGCATTCTGTAAAAATCAAGTTTAGCATCGTGGTAGCTTCTTATCACAGCTTTAGCGGCCTCCTCTATCATGGGTTCGCCGTCCTTGTAAAGCCATCCACGTTTACGAGCAATAAGCTCTAATAGCACGTAGGGGTCTCTCTCAGAGAAGCCGTAGGTTTTTTCAATGGCTTTGGGGTTTTGAACGATTATGCGTTTGAGGAGTTCAACGGCAGGTTTAACGGGGTTTGAGAAGCCATCTATAGGTGTCCCACGTATGAGTGTTTCAAGCCAGTCTTCACCAGAAGGTACTATACCTGGAGTATCTATAATTTTTATATCTTCATCAACCTTGTATAGTTGGATAGACTTCGTATAGCCTGTGGTTCCAGGATAGGGGCTTGTAGAAGCCGATGCCCTACCTTTCAAAGCATTTATAACAGTTGACTTGCCAGTTTTAGGTAGTCCGACGACTAGGACGACCGTAGGCTTCCTAGAGGAGACGCTTCTTATCGCGTTCTTTAAACGGCTTACACCTCTGCGGTGTTTAGCGATAAAAGGAACGGCTTTAAAACCCAAGCTCTCAAAGAATCTGATCCATCCTAGGACTACTCTTCTAGGGGCTAGATCAGCCTTGTTAAGTACGATTATGATAGGCTTGCCAGCTCTCCTAGCCATGTTTTCTATTCTAATACTACGGGTTTCAAGGGGTACTCTAACGTCTAAAACCTCAAGTATAACATCGGCTTTATTTACGAGCTTAGCTAACACACTCCATGATGCAAGCCTCACGGAAAACACCCGTTTCAACCCAGTTGGATGTATGTAGGATGCATATTCTATCTAGGGAAGACACTGTCAGTTTCAACCCGATAAACCTTAAACTCGGTATTGGCTTATTGCAATACTTCACAATCACTACTAAATATGCTATTTAAGATAAATGTTTTAACAATATGGTTGCCCCATTAACAGCTGCAGATGTTCTATCATAGCCTGTACTTGATAGGGCGAAACAATATAAACGTACGTTGAGGGTTAATGATTCCTAGGAGATGACAAGAAGAAGGTTCTTAGTCACAATATTAAGTATTTTAATAACGTTTTCAATAGTGGTTTTGATGGTTGGGCAAAGAGACCCTTTAGCTTTACATCCGGAATTATGGTCTGTTAAAAGACCTTCATTGAAAGCTTTAGAGCTGCCTAGACTGGTAATGGCTTTCTACCACGCTTGGTATGGTAATACTACAGGTCCTTCGAAGAAGTGGTTCCACTGGGATCATCCAGTATGGGATACAGCTACGGGTGAAACTATAGGTCGTCATGACCCTGAAAGGTTCATAGCTCCTAATGTTAGAGATATTGGGGCAGCTCATTATCCTCTTACAGGCCCCTACGACTGCTCAGACCCAGAGCTGATAAGGCATCAGTTAGATTTAGCGGAAGAAGCTGGAATCGACGTTTTCATCATAGACTGGTTTGGACCCCCTAATGGTCCAGTAGACAACTATACGAAGGCGTTGATGGACTATGTGGAAGAACATGGGAGAAGTATACGCTTCAGCATACTTTATGATGGATACCATTACGCTAAGTACCCTCTCTCAGATTCTCTAAACGAGCTTAGATATCTTTTAAAGACTTATGGAGGACGCCCATCTTTCCTGAAAGTAGGAAATTACTCTGTTATTGTTGCGGCCACCAGCGAGATCTACACGTCTAGACAGTGGGATTACGTAATCCGCACCTTAAGATACGAAGGCTTTCAGGCAATCTTCTTAGCTGATGCATTCGAGGAAGACTATGCTAAAGTCTTCGATGGCCTATACACATACAGCCCTTTAGATGTCCTTCTAAGAGGCGGAAATCTAACAGAAGTCTATACTAATGCTAAGCTACTGGCTTCTAAGTACGATGGGTTTTTCGCTGGAAC
>JAWCKO010000186.1:0-2725 GCA_038851915.1 Bathyarchaeia archaeon | reverse complement strand
GTAGTAATTAAAAAATTTGGCGTAGAATAGTTTCGTTCTTTACGTTTTTAGCGTGTTATACTGTTGAAGATCTGCATGCTTTCCTCTTGTGCCTCTGTAATGAGTTTTAAGCCGTCATTGAACTTGCCGACTTTTAATAGAGCTTCCCCCGTTTCAAGCTTTCTTCTAGATTCGGCTGCTAACTCTGATCTCCCTCGTCGTACTACCCCCTCTATAGCCTCTCTAGTGAGATAGATTATTTCATCAGCCATCCCATACTTCATGTAGGGTAGAGACTCATAGTAAGCTATTCTCTCAGCCAAATCTGAGAAATATTGAGGCTTTAACTTTGCCAGCCATCTACCTCTAACTCTAGCTTCGACGAGTGCAACATCTAAGTTATAACGTGTTACAGGTAACGGGTTTATAGGACGGAAGCCTAAGATTATAAGCCATCTACAGATGTCCTGTAAAGCCGATATGCATCCTTTACCTGTACCGCCAGCTACAGCCACGGCTAAAGCTGGCTTTCCAGTTTCTCCATAGTATCTCATTCTATCCATAAAGTCTTTAGCTAAACCGTTGACTGATAGAAAATAGACTGGCGCTATGAAAGCTAAGGCATCGCTGCTGTTAAGCTTTCTCCTAACCTCAAGAGCATCGTCTCTCACTCTACACGCCATCTTCTGCCAGCAAGGAGGTTGTTCACATGCAAGGCATGGACCAATACGCTTCTCAGCCAAGGTTATAAGCTCAACTTCACTATCAACCTCTTTAACACCCTCAGCAACTTCTCTAGCGAGCTTCATGCAAAGCCCATCTCTATGTGGGGAACCTGATACTATTAAGACCTTCATCCGTAAACACCTCTACAAAATAGTACCTAATTTATTATTAAAGACTTAAATTCCACTTGAACTTGTGTTAATCTCGATTGGTCTACTGGTGTCTAGACTGCAATGTTCCTCTCATAACCAAAAACTGCTCATCATGCGGAGGTGTAGGTGTAGAGGTTAGACTTTTCCGTCCTGAAGATCCAAGACCTGCTTTAAACCACGACTTGAGTGTTCTTAGAAATGCTGTAGAATCTGAGTTTGGAGTAGGAGCATTTAGAAGAATAGTAGGTGATTGTGTTATTCTTTTAAATAGGGCTCCCTACGCCGATGTAGGCTATGAGGTTGTAGGAGAGGGTTGCATTCTGGGCAGTCTGTTCTACGACATTAGGTTTCTTAAATGGAGGTTTAAACCTGTTAAAGTTGGCTGCTTAAAGCTTGTTGAAAGTGGATACATGGAATCTATTAGAGTTGATAGTGGGCTTATGAAGGGTCGAGAGATCGATTTAAAGGTCATAGACCATGGATATGTAGCCGTTGAGGATCAAAATGGCGCAATAGTAGGTGTTTCTGAACAGATAGAGAATCGTTTAAAGATTTTAAACTTGTGGAAGCCAATCGGAAGCTTTGAAAACAGGAGAAGAAGCAGTTTTTTAGACGTTTTAAAGGCAAATGAAGATGCTCTCCTCTTGATAGAATCGAGAGGAGCAGCATCTCTGTATAAGAGATGTAGGAGACTTGGGGAAAATGTCGCACTATCTTTCTCAGGTGGTAAAGATAGTCTTGTAAGTTTGGATTTAGCTCTCATGGCGGATTTAGAGCCTGTAATAGTTTTTACAGATACAGGTGTGGAACTACCGGAAACAGTTTCAAATGTCTACAATGTTTCTTCAAAGTTCGGACTTAAAACGTTTGAAGCAAAAGCTGGAGATGCATTCTGGAGTGGATTTGAACTTTACGGTCCACCTGCTAGAGGATATAGATGGTGTTGTAAAACCTGTAAATTGATACCGACAGTTAAACTGTATAAAAGCGTATTTAGAGGAAGAATTTTAACAATCGTTGGACAGAGGGCTACGGAGTCTAGGGCTAGACGTAAAAGGGGAGACGTTTGGGTAAACTACTGGATACCTAACTGTTTGAATACGACTCCAATTAACGATTGGACTATGCTTCACGTGTGGCTGTACATATTCTACTAACAGCTTGAAAGTCTTGTGAAGGCATTGTACTTCGAAGGGTTGGATAGAATTGGGTGTTTCACTTGTCCATATTGTAATCTTGCGGAGTTTCAGGATGTTAAACGTCTACATCCTGAGCTATGGGATCGACTAAGTGGAAAGGTTGAAGAATGGGCTTTCAAAAACGGTTTTAACAATGACTATGTGAGATTTGCATTATGGAGATGGAGGAGGACTCCAAGAAGGATTGAAAAACTGATAGGTTTATCGTTTAAAGATACCACCCGTACTTCTCTTAAAATCGAACTGATTGAAGTCGATAAAGACGTTTTAACAATTAAACTTAATAGTGCAATAATCCTTGAGAATGTCTTAAAACTTTCGCCGACTATTGGAGGACTTGAAAAGATATTCGAGAATGTGTTGGAGAGAAAAGAAGATGGTGTCTCAGTACGCTTGTATTCTAATGGAGTAGTAGTAGCTTACGGCATTGAATACTCTAACCTTAAACCCATAATTAAAGTGTTAAGTCTTGTAGCGAGGTCTACATCATGCTCCGAATGTGGCTCATGCATCTACTGGTGTAAGAGAGAAGCCGTTAAAATGGTTTATAGGCATGTAAGCGTGGACGCTGTACGATGCGATGGATGTGGATTATGCACAGATAAATGCCCTTCTGCAGTCTACTTTATAGAGGAAAACCTCCCATTACTAGTTAAAACCATTTATGAG
>JAWCKO010000185.1:0-2735 GCA_038851915.1 Bathyarchaeia archaeon | reverse complement strand
CAGCTTCAACCCTTAAAAATGAGATTCTGAGACTTTTTAATGGTAGAAAAGCCATACTTGTTGTAAGCATATCCTCTGATAAAGACTATAGAAATATGATGAGTGAATTTTGCAGTTTTTCTAGAATTATAGTAGCGTGTAGACATAAGGTTATGGGAAGAGGCTTAAACCCTGAAGTTTTAGCTTCTGAGGCGGAAAAATACGGTAAAACCACCATGGTAGTAGATGACGTTAAGGAGGCTGTTAAAGAGGCTTTAAAAATAGCTTCAAATGACGATGTAATAGTTGTCACAGGGTCTGTTTTCACAGTAGGAGAAGCAAGAGAACTCTGGTTTAATAGAGTGAGTCTAATCGGTAGAGAGTTTAATGAATCTGTTTAGGAGAGGTATCCTTTGAGCAAGGTCTGGAGTATATGTGTAGGCTATAAAGACGAAGAGTTCGATCCATTTGGTAGGAGAACGGCTTGGGAAATTCAAGACCTAGGCATTAGTGGAGTGGAGAGCGTTAAAACAGTTCAGGTTTATCAACTCGTAGGGCGTTTAGATGAAGGGGATGTTAGAATGCTGTGCGAAGAACTCTTACATGATCCTGTGATCCAACAATATTCATACGTCGAGGAAATCGATGCCTCTCCATTATTTAAAGCTCCGAATAGCTGGTCCGTTGAGGTTAAACTTAAACCGGGCGTTTTCGACAGCTTAGCTGAAAGCGTTCTCAAAGGTGCTGAAGTAATAGGAATCTACAATATCGAGAGGGTTGAAACGTACATGGTTTATCTTATAAGTGGAAATCTAAGCTACGAGAAGGTTGAGACTTTATGTAGAAGGTGTTTAGCCAATCCTATAATCCATAATTATAAGATAGATCCACCTCTAAATTCCAGCGGTTGAACGGAATCTTAGGGTTAGAGGAAGACCAGGGAAGAGTAGTAGTTTCAAAGGGTACTATTTGACGGAAGAGCCTGAGCCTTCATTGAACTTTGAAGACGTTATAGACGAGACTTTCATAAAACTTGGTAGACTTCAAATTCATCCTCAAGCATTATTTTTAAACACTTTTAAGTTTACTGCTATGTCATGGCAGACGCATTCTAAGGAAAGTCATGAGGGCTATAAAAACTAAAAATATGAGCCACGTTATTGGAAGTTTAGAGTAGAAACCCCTATCAATATTCTCAACAATCCTCTGGAAGAGCAGAGCATTAGTTTGTTTAAAATTCGAAAGCAGAGTTTTAGCATCCTCTAAATTTTTACCAAGACTTAGGATTCTATTTTCGTCTACTCTCACTTTTTTAGATAAAACTGAGGCGTCAACTTTTATGATACCCCTTTGAATTAAATGATCTTCTACGAGCTTTAAGATAAAACTGGAGCTACTTGGAAGACCCAAAACCCCCCATACCCCTCTAAAATCCAAAATCCTACGGGTTATATTGTAAACGCTTAACGGCTTATCCTCCATTAAGACCTTATTCAAAATTACGTCTTCAAGACCGCCATCTCCAAGACTGCTTGAAAAAACCTTGCGAACGAATACAGCTGGAAACTTTATCAAGCCGCCGAAGACGCTCTCCTCAGATAGATCCATGTACACTAGATTGTTCTCTTTAAGCCATATGAGTGAACCAGCTATCATCATGATGGAGACGTTTCTTTCATTAACACTTACTTTCGAAGTAGGAGACTTAAAACCCTTCTCCCCAAACATGAAATGCATAAACCTTAAGGGCGGCAGGAAATGATCTGGGAAAAGGTATATGAGCGTTGAAGGAGTGGTCAAACTCTCAACGTACATTCTAAGTATGGGTTTCCCACAGTAAGGGCAATAGTAGGCTTCACTTGGAATAACACCTCCACAATTAGGGCAGTACAATAGATGCACTTCATTAACTCTAACGTTAGAGCAACTTTAAAAGCTTTACAAGGGTTGAGATTCTTGCTTGCATACTACGAAGCATTTTTAAAACATAGCCCTTAGGAAAGCCTCTCTTATCAGGGCGATATAACACAGCCTATGTTGTAATAGATAGTTCTTCAAATTCCATAATATAACATAAGTTTTTATATAATTTTGAGGTGGATTCTTTATCATAGATGGGTTTCCCAGATACGTTTAAGATAGGGTTTGTCATTCTGGTAGTGGGAATCATAATAGCTATTACCCCTTTTAAAGATGAGATGACGTCAACCGATTATGAAGTTCAGGTATCAGACTGGAACGTATCATGGTATTATGTTCCAGTTGAACCCACAGAAGAAGGATTTACAGGTACTTTCATAGGGAACTCGACGTTCCCACCAGTATTTAGAGGCGACTGGGGTGTTGAAGGCATATTTGAAGAGTGGATTTATAGCACGGTTGGATTCATAGCTAGAACGGATATGGAGATGCCTATAGATGGATACATCAAATTCGAGGTGCTTAGTGGAGATGGAGCTAGACTTTACGTAGATGGTGAGCTGGTGATAGACATATGGGAGACTAGATGGGACCTTCAAGAAGTCGGCTCAGGATCAGCTACCGTGAAAATAAGTGCTGGTAAGCATAGACTCGAACTTTGGTGGTATCAATGGAGGGGGTGGGCTATAGTAGAATTTACCATGGATAGGAAGGTCATGGTCTTTGAAAAGAAGTCAGAGCCGGTCATAGGCTTTGGAGTTGCTTGTCTTGGAGCTGTACTTATGGCTATAGCTAAGCTTAAAGCACATAAACCCAGTAAAACCTAAAAATTTCAA
>JAWCKO010000184.1:0-2752 GCA_038851915.1 Bathyarchaeia archaeon | reverse complement strand
CGCGTGAAGGTCGATAAGTTGAGGCAAATTTAGATAAGTAAAGTTTAACTTATCCCTTTAGGATTCATATTGGGATAGTGCCTATGGCTAGGATTTTCAAATGCCCACAATGTGGCTATCGATTTAGTCTATCATACGCACGAGTGACCGCATGTTCAGGATGTCGATACAGTATTTTAGGAGAATGCGGTTACGTGAAGTGCCCAAAGTGTGGACATGAATTCCAAGTTGAAGAGAAACAGTATTCGGCGTTTATACGTTAGACAGTACAAATTATAGCTACTATTATAAGCTTCAGGTTTTAATAAGTTTAATGGATAGTATGCATGAGTGGGCTTTAGCTGAGGCTATAGTAGAAACCGCTTACAGTTTTCTTTCCGAGAGAAAGACTAGGAAGATAGTTGCTTTAAACGTCGTCGTTGGGAGGCTTCAGTCAGCTGATAGAGAGATCTTAAGGTTTGCATTAACAGAGCTTTTTAAGAGTAGGGGTATCGAGTTGGGAGAACTTAGATTAGATGAGGAGGAGGCTCTTCTTAGATGTAGATCATGTTCAAAAACTTGGAGGCTTAAAGACTTAGATTTATCCGATGAGGTGAAGGAGGCTGTTCATTTCATTCCTGAAGTTATCCATGTATATGTGAAGTGCCCAAACTGTAATTCTCAAGACTTAGAGATAGTAAGCGGGAGGGGAGTATATATCGCATCAATGGAGTTGTGACCGTGAATTCGAAGAATTCAGCGATAATAAAAAGACTTGAAAATATTGAGAGAATAATAGCCATAGTGAGTGGAAAGGGGGGTGTTGGTAAGACGCTCATAGCGTCGACCATGGCTTTAACCATGGCTAAGACCGGTTTTCCATCTGGATTGTTGGATATGGATTTCACGAATTCGTCATGCCATCTCATATTGGGGGTGGATGTTTTAAAGGAGAGACCTGTGGAAGATATGGGGGTTCTCCCGGTAAAAGTTCACGGTGTAGAGTTTATGAGCGTAGCTTTCTACTCACGCGGGGAGGCGCTGCCGCTCAGGGGATTGGAGGTCGATAATGTGTTTAGAGAGCTTTTAATGATCACAAGATGGGATAGATTGAGGGCGCTTGTAGTAGATACGCCGCCGGGTTTCGGAGACGTCATTCTGAATATTGCTACTTACCTACCTAGGGCTGAGTTTATAGCTGTGACTACTCCAAACCTTTTAAGTTTGGAGGCTTTAAAGAGGCTTGCTGGGACCTATATGAGGAGGAGGGTTTTAGGCGTAATTGTAAACATGTCCTATAAGCCAATACGTTCATCGGTTGAAAGGATGGGTTTTAAAGTTTTGGCGGAAATACCCCGCTACGATGACCTTGAAGAGCATATAGGGGATGTGGATAAGCTTATGAAGACAGAGTTTGCAGGGAAGATTGAAGAAGCTGTTTTGAAAATTTTAGATTAGAGTTTTAAAGCCGGCTATAATGGCTTGACCTAAGGATATCCCTCCATCGCCGGGCGGTACTTGAACATTAACATAGGCTTTAAGCCCCTCATTTTCAACGGCTTCCCTTATAGATTCAAATATTATTGTGTTGACTGCTGCTCCTCCGGAAACTAAAACCCTATACGCGTTTTTGCCTTTTGAAGCTGCAACTGCTAGCTCGCCGAGGGATAAGCCTAACGCTCTTTGAATGCTGTAGGCTAGTTGTTCACGTGGTCTGTCGATTTTAGATATAAGTTCTTCAAAAATCTTATGGGTTTCCACCACCGGCTTAGAGTGGGAGATTTTAGGTGTAAGTAGTTCTACTGGGGCTTGCAATTTTGATAGTGCTTCAAGCTTCATAGCGGGTTCACCTTCATATATTCTTTTAAAGCAAATACCTAGTAATGATGAAGCGGCGTCTAAAACTCTCCCCATACTTGATGTTATAGGGAGATTGCTCTTCTCTAAGAGTAGTAGGGTTGCTTCAACTTCTTCAACTCCATAGGGAAGCCCCCTATGTAAGCCTCTACTGACGATAAATCGGTTAATTTCGTCGTTATTCATAAACTTCGATAGGATGGATATTAGCATTCTAACGGGGTATTCTACGGCTCTATCTCCACCAGGCGTTGGTATCTGCTCTAAGTGGCCAAATCTAGTGAAAGAACCATATTTAACGGTTAAAACCTCGCCACCCCATATTGTCCCGTCATTTCCATATCCGACACCATCAATGGTTACGGCGATTTCTTCAGAATCAAGATTGGCTTTAAGTTCAGCCATTAATGATGCTGCGTGAGCGTGATGATGTTGTACTTCTAAGAGTTCACAATTGTATTTTTTAATCCATTTTTCAGCCAGTACTCTATTTAAATATCTGGGATGCATATCTACAGCTAGTAGAGCTTTAGAAAGGTCTACACCGTATGTTATAATGAGAAAGGTTAGTGCTTTCTCCAATTCAAGCAATGATGAGATGTTTTCCATGTCTCCGACGAATTGAGTAGGTATGGCTATATTTTTAAAAGCTAAACAGCCCGTGTTCTGGTAGTGAGCCCCGAGGGCGATTACAGGCCTTGACGCGCTGAATGGCAGTTTAATCCACATCGGTGCGTAGCCTCTGCTTCTACGTATGATTGTGTAGAATTCTCCTGTTTTCCTTACAACGCTGTCGTCGACTCTATTGGCTATTCTTCGATTGTGCATTAGAAAGTAGTCTACGATAACGTTGAGTCTAAATTTTGCCTCATCGTTATCTGTACACATGGGGTCTCCGCTTTCATTACCGCTTGTC
>JAWCKO010000183.1:0-2753 GCA_038851915.1 Bathyarchaeia archaeon | reverse complement strand
ACCTTGAAGGTTTTCTATCTGCGAATTTAACGAGTCGATTTGAGAGTCCTTAGCCGCTATGATATCTTCTTTTTCCTTCAGCATCGACGTATAGTGCATAATTACCCCCAGTAAGCCAGCTGAAAGAATTATGATAGTAGCTCCAAGTATAATGGCTATGCTTCTACTTACAACATTCTCTCCACCCATTTAACGGCCTCCACTTATTTTTTTAAACTGCATAGATTAAACGAGTTCAAAGTAAGAATATGTAGCATTTTAGGTTCTTAAGTTTTTGGCAATCACCGGTTTTCAGAGAGTTTCTCCAATATTGATTTGAGCCTTGGGACTAGTTTCTCAGGTATGTTTTCATCATCCAACCATTCTCTCACATGTTTCAGCCTCATTTCAACATAAGCTAGATCTCCCTTGTTCAACGCATGTTTAACCTCGTATTTCACCGCTGTGAAGTGGGCTTCATAAATGGTTTCCGGGTGACAATTGACAACTGTCTTATCGTCAATAGTTATGCCTTTCTTTTTCAATTCGCTCATCTCAACCACTTCATGCAGAATTAGGAAATCGCTATGTAAAACTTCTTTCAGTGTTATTCTATCGCCGCTGACAGTTTCACCAGTCATGTAATCGTAGAATTCCCTCGGAGATATGTCTTCACATTCGTAGCCGAGGCTCCTAACGATCTCAACGGCTTCTTTCATTTTAAGAGGGAAACTGCCAGACATATGGAAACACTCATATTACAATGCGCTTCGGAAGATATTTAACGTCTCCCGTTCCGTGGGCTCATCTCAAGTGAAACCTATGCCTAATATCGTGAGCTTAGAGCCGTATGCAGATTTAAATATAGGCTGGGTTTAGATAAGTTTGTGGGAATATGTCTGAAATTGAAAAGAAAATTGATGAGTGTATAGAAGAGCTGAGTCAGTACAGGTTTTTCTCAGCTGAAGCTGAAATGGCGATAAAAAGCTTTGAAGAGCTTAAGAAGCAGATGAAAAACCTGTCTAGGGAAAATATTGATGATGTTATAAGAGGGGTGGAAGAAGGATATCAGGCAAGCCTACCCTATTCAGGCTTCCTCCCCACGACCGTGGCAAACTTAAAATTCATTAAAGAGTGGCTTGAGAAGAAGAAGGAAGAACTGTAGCTTTCGGTTACACCCTTATTTTTATTTCATCTAGGTCTTACATTCGATGGAATAATGTTAGGTTTCCCCGGGTCTCTATCCAACAGGTAGCCGCTACTGATATACCTGTCCCCGGAGTCCGGCAGTATAACAACTATCGTCTTCCCTTTTCCCAACTCCCTGGCTTTTCTAACTGCAACGTGCATTGCAGCTCCTGAAGATATACCGACGAAAAGCCCTTCTTCTCTTATAAGTCTCCTAGTCATTTCAACCGCTTCTCTAAGGTTTACGTTGACTTTTTCATCTATGATCGAGGCGTCGAATATTGGAGGGGTATGCTCTCTCAGGTTTGCTAAGCCTAGGATCTTCTCCCCTTCTAAAGGCTCCACAGCTACCACTTTTATATTTGGATTGAATTCTTTCAGCCTTCTTCCGATTCCAACGATCGTCCCGGTTGTCCCAATACCTGCGATCAGCATATCTAATCTGCCACCAGTCTGCTCAATTATCTCCCGTCCAGTGGTTTCATAGTGTGCCAACGGATTCGAAGCGCTGTCAAACTGACCCAGTAGAATGTACTTTCTAGGATTTTCTTCAACAATTCTACGTGCGAGCTCAATAGCTTCAACTTCATCTTTAGTAAGCAATACTTCTCCACCGAACGTCTTCACCATGACTTTCCTCTCTTCGCCAACGTACTCAGGCATTACTATAATAGCGTTATAGCCTTTAACTGAGGCTATCATAGCCAGAGCTATCCCAGTATTGCCGGAGGTTGCTTCAACAATAGTCATACCCTTGGTCAGCTTTCCCTCTTTCTCCAGCTTTTCAACCATAAATTTCACCATCCTGTCTTTGACCGATCCTGCGGGGTTAAACTTCTCCAATTTAGCTAAGATAGATGCATCCTCTCTTCTAGTCAACCTGTTTATTCTCACCATTGGGGTATTTCCGATCAAATCTAAAACACTATCTGCGATCTTCAAAATCTCCACCTCAACTGTTCGTCGCGATCCGTTTAACCACTTGCAGTAATCCTATAATTTGAGAGGGTAGATATTAGTCTTACCGATTTAACCTGCGATAACTCATATTTTCAAAAGCTGCAATACTTATAAGATTGGTCTTAAGAAGGTTTTAAAGGCGTCGCTTTCTTTGAAAATAGACATACACGTCCACACGATTTACTCAGACGGGCGTGGAACTGTTAGAGAAGTTCTTAAAATCGCCAAGTTTAAAGGCTTAGATGGGTTAGCTATAACAGACCATAATAGTCTTAAAGGGTATTTTAAAGCTAAACTTTACGGTAGCGGTTTGCTCATAATACCCGGGTATGAGATTCATACAGATGCTGGACATGTGCTTGTCCTAGGATTAGAACATCTACCCCCTGAAACAAGGCGTATACGTTATGAAGAGCTTGTAGAATGGATTAGACGCTTAGGTGGGTTGACTGTTCTAGCGCATCCAGCCGCTGGAAGAATCGCATTAAACAGATGGATGCGTTGTAAGCCAGACGCAGTTGAAATATTAAACGCCCTATATCCCTTACATGGATATTCTATTCGTAGAGGGCTGAATATTGCCTCAAAGCTCGGTGTTCCAACCGTAGGTGGAAGCGACGCCCACT
>JAWCKO010000182.1:0-2801 GCA_038851915.1 Bathyarchaeia archaeon | reverse complement strand
ATTTCGGCGTTCTCAAGAGCTAGCGTTCCAGCCAATGTTGCAGGTCCCGTCGCGCTCGCCATAACCATAGGTGCAAAGCAAACTGGGATTTTACGTTCAGCAAAAAGTTTTAAAATAGGTAGGCTGGGAGAGCTGAATTTTAATGGGCTTATAGGCTCGAAAAAACCTAGGGATAGGGGTTTCTTGCCAGGTTCTTCTCCTGTTATAGCGGTCCACATTTTAAGTATGTATTCAGCCGATTGAACGGTATATATCCATGCGAAGAAAGGCTTCAAAGTATACCTGATGAGTGTTGCATACATATATACGTCGGCAATTTGCATAGGTACATCCTGAGGTACGAATAATGCACCTACTATGTCTATATTTTCCAACGCGTCTCCAAGTTTAACGGCGTTTACAGTGTCTTTGAGCGTTGCAAATCTTCTTTCACTTGTTAAAGGGTCTACAACGTTCATCATACCTCCACTAGATAGGACTTTGAATTTTCCATCACCAAATGTTACGTTTCTACAACTCCGTGAGTATATTGTGAAGCTTTTAGATGCTTTCTTAACCATTTCAACGACTAAGTTTTCTGGAAGTTTAACAATCGAACTCTTCCAATCTACTTCACAGCCCACGTTTTTAAGCGCGTTAACTACTTCATCATTTGGAACTTGTACTCCCACTTCTTCCAAGATCTTTAGAGAAGCCTCATGTAAAGACTCAATGTCCTCCTTCGATAGGATTTTAAGCCTCAAATTGGGCACCACATACATGCTTCTCTAACGTTTGATCTTAAACTGGGGCAGGAGAGGTGCATGAACCTCTAGAAGCTCATCAAGAGTTTTCTTAGCCGTTTCAATGCTATGTACAACCGGGTCTATCAGCAGGGCTTGTAGTGCCTTTTCATAAGACCCCTCATACGCGGCTTCAACCGATAATCTTTGAATGACTGCTTGTGTATAACATAATGCGTCTATTCCTGTCGGGAGGCTTCCGATATGTATCGGGTGTATACCGCCACCGTCGACTATGGCCAGTACCTCTACCACAGTATCTAATGGTAGATTTGCCACCACGCCTTTATTCGGAGCATTAACAGCATATTCGAAACACCGTCTGTTTGAGACGATAGCTTTAATTATGTTTACAGCTTGCCCTCTTTCACCTCTGATTAGTTCTGAAGAGCTATAAAGTTCTACAGACAGCCTACCCGTAGCTATATTCTCCACAGTTTCACGAATATTTTCAGACCATTTTTCAACGGCGCTAAGCCATTTTTCTCCCTTCTCCCTCTCTGGGACAATATTCCAAGCGTAGGGTACGTATTCCCCTACATGTCCATCAGATGGAGATGGATAGTATCCATATGTTAAACACAAAGCTCTAGATAGAGGTTCTCCAGCCAGTATGGGCTCCCGTTTAATGTCATCTGCAGTCTTAAGCCTATCTATGAGAGTCGGATAGGCGTTTTCGCCAGAGTCTTTAAACCAAAGCTTCAGAATCCATGTGAAGTGGTTCAATCCAGCAGCTAAGGCTTCAATCCGACGGCCTAGAGCTGTAGATAGCCACTCCATCCTGCCATAGATTCCAGGGCAGAGTCCAACGGCCTTAAGCTTGGTATAACGGTTTATCGCATATGCTACTCTCGCCTCTGGGTTTGAATAGTTCATAACTAATGCATTGGGACATAGGTCTTCAACATCACGGCATATTTCTAATACCAATGGAACTACACGTAGAGTATGTGCCAACCCTCCTGGACCACCACATTCGCCGATAACCTGTTTAATGCCATATTTATGGGGTATTTGAAAGTCCAGCCACCACCTCTTCATCCTCTCTTTCTCAACAGCTATTATTACAAAGTCTGAACCACTAAGTCCATCTTTAGTTTTCGTGAAAGATTCGATCTTTAAATTAGCTTTAAAGTACTCATTAAACCGCTCTGCAACCTTAGCCATAGTCTTAAGCTTCCCCTCGTCTATATCTATCAATGCAATAGTGCCACCGTGAAGCTCTTCCGTGCTCACGATATCGCGTAATGTTTCAAGACCAAAGGAAGCACTACCAGCACCAACTAAAGATATCTTAACCTCCATAAAAGTGCCTCCACACTTAGAAAAACCCTTGAAATATTTAAGTTTACATGCGATGAAATAGACTTTTGAGAGATGTATAGAATCCTCCAACGCCGTAATCTTCTAAAAACTGAACATATCCTAGTGTAATTTAGTGTCGCATCCAAGGCCCCCTCTAATGGAACCTTAAAAAGAAAAAGAGGAATCGTTCCCACTGCTTGGTTTAGAATGGTATGAAGAACCTTACCACGCCTATTGGATGGGCCATAACGTTTACTAAAGCTAAACCAGCTAGAAATCCAGCGACAAATGGAATGCCATAATTCTCGTACAATTTACTCCCACCTACTTTTAACGTTATCCATTTAGCTATCCAGGCGAATACAAAGGCGTTCCAGCTCCCCCACCAAGCTATACCAACGCTTGGAGCCATTGCAAAGCCGAGTGGATGTAATGGCCACCATATGAATCTAGCTCTAAGCAGAGATAAGATTACTGTGATCAATCCACCTACGAACATTACTCCAAAGACAGTGTTCGCCGTCCCTCCGAAGACGTATCTTTCAATGGAGCTATCCCACATGTATTCCATAGAGCATGTACCCCAAACCGTCACACGACTTGTGCCAAGTAGATAGTAGATCCACACTCTTGCACATAGCATCACGGGGACTGCTATGAGGGATGATATAACTAGTAGTAGAAAGCTATTACGTATATTGACGTTTGTTAACT
>JAWCKO010000181.1:0-2832 GCA_038851915.1 Bathyarchaeia archaeon | reverse complement strand
TAGTCCGTGGATATTACAGTACTCTCTAGCTTCGATTTTATCTGCTTTCACTTCGAAGTCCGCCTCAGGTTTATCGCCTGGTTTAAGAAACTTCCTATGCGTCACGCCATCGGCGATTACCTCTATCCACTCTATGTAGTGTTTCTTCTCCATCGGATGAGGTGTTGAACCGACTCTAACTTTCACAGCTTTCTCCGTCTTCTCTATTACGGGCACGTGCTTCTCCATACCTACGTCTTCCGTCTTCTCTTTAAGCAACTCCATAGGCCGCCCACAGCAGACTAACTGACCGACGCCAGCATGGAGGACCTCAACAATATTTCCACAGACGTTACATCTGTATATTTGTCTCCGCTCAGTCATATCGTCATCCCCCTAATACTCCTCGCATTTGACTTGGTAGAAGCTTTTCTCATGGTCGCAGGAGGGACATCTCTCCGGCGGCTCTCTACCGAAGTGTACGTATCCACATTCTCTACAGACCCACCATACGGCTTTATCCTTCTTAAACACCGTGCCACCTTCAACTTCTTTAAGTAGTTTTCTAAACCTCTCCTCATGGTGTTTCTCGGCAACAGCGATAGCTCTTAGTCTTACAGCGATTTCCCTGAGACCTTCTCTTTCAGCGGCTTCAGCAAACTCCGGATACATTTTAGTATGTTCATAGTTTTCACCTGCGATTGCTACCTTCAGGTTTTCACTGGTAGAGCCTAGCGTCGTCGGAGCTACTGCTTCAACTTCTACTTCTTCAAGTTTTTCTCCGCTTTTCCTGGTAAGCTCGTTGATTAGTTTGAACAGTACACTGGCGTGTTCTCTTTCGTTTTCCGCTGTTATGAGGAAAATTTCAGCGATCTGTTCAAAGCCTTCTCTTCTAGCGGTTTTCGCATAGAATGTGTATCTGTTTCTCGCTTGACTTTCACCGATGAATGCCTTAGCCAGGTTTTTAATTGTCTCCTGCATAAGAAAACCTCCAAGTTTATATAGCGCCGGTTAACCGTTTAAACATTACCATTCGATTCTCATCTCTAAGAGCTTGAATTTGGCTCATAGGGGAAGTTTTCCCCAATTCCAGTAAACTTTAGAAGAACATTGTCTGGTTTATAGAAGCTAGGAGATTCAAAATATTTATGTAGTCGGAGAGGGAGACTATAGGGGCGAGTAGGCTTGAATATTTCAGATCTTAGGCCCGGTATGAGGAATATAAGCCTTAAGGCAAGGATCATCGATGTTTCAGAGCCTAGAACCGTTGAAACAAGGATGGGGACGGCTAGAGTTGCCGATGCAACTATTCAGGATGAAACTGGAACCGTTAAAATGAGCCTTTGGGATGATCAGATAGACCGCTTCTCTGTGGGTGATGTAATATCCATAAGTAATGGATATACGAGTACATTCCGCGGTGAAATGCGTGTTAACGTAGGAAGATATGGGAAGATCTCCAAGGTTAAACAGTAAAAAGGCGACGGTGAAAAACGTTTTTCAACGATTGAAAGCGATACGATGCCTAGCATCTAGTAAACACTACGAGGATTCGACAGGCTTTGCTTTAAACGTATTTAGGCTTCTCCCAGAATAGGCAGCCTTCTCCCTTCTCCCCGGTTTCAGAGTCCTCTACGACTATGCATATTCGGCTATGGTCTAAGTTTGACCGTTGTTCTGGTAGAGAGGTTTGGATTAAATAGCCAAATATAAGCTGGTCTTCACCAGCTGCCTCCTCCACCCTGTTTAAGGTGAGGATTTTCGCAGGATGCCCGTCGATTGTGACTGTTAAGTCTTTTTTCGTAAGCCTCGGCGCAATATCGATCACTTTTAAAGACTTTAATTCTTCTCCAGAGGGGGGAAATCCAACTCCGAGGCGTTGCGAAAGCTCTTTTACCCTTCTAAGGCTCATGGGTCGGAAGTATATCTGCATAGATGGAAATGCTCCTTGAGGTATCCACGCGTTGATAGCATAAACTTCAAGCCCGTCGATGCGGGCATTGATCTCTATGTCATGGTAGGCTAAGACGTTCCAAGCCCAATACTCAAGGTTTTTCACCAAGTAGTCTTTGCATATGTACATGGCGATGTAGGTCCCTTCATCGACTTTGAGACGGTACTTCCCTTCGGCGTCAGTAAACGTTTGATATATTGTTTCAAAGCGCTTATTCTTAATCTCCACAGTAGCTCCTTCAATCGGATTGCCGTTGAAATCCGTCACATTTCCATATATTTCAACCAATTAAACCGCCACCACTCTATTAAACTGTTAAGCATCGTATTAATTTTTAATCTATCGTTTTAAAATAATAGAGATCCCTTCTTCTAATCCAATAGATAACATTGACCTTCCAAATGCTTTAAACTAAAAGTTAATTTGGCTGGTATGATGATACCTATGTGAGAAGTATGACGGGTCTCCTTTCGAAGGAAGAGAAGCTGAAGATACTGCGGAGTTTAGAGGAGGATGTAGAGTTTAGATATGCTGTTGCAGGACTTATAGGTATTTCAGAGATCCTTAAGAGAATGGACAGGTTTGAGGAAAATCAGGAAAAACTATGGGAAGAAGTTAGGAGCCTTAGAGAGGGGCAAGAGAAGCTTTGGGAGAATCAGAATAAGCTATGGGAGAATCAGAATAAGCTTTGGGAGGAGGTTAAGAGTCTAAGAGATGGACAGGAAAAACTATGGGAAGAAGTTAGAAGTTTAAGATTAGGTCAAGAAAAGTTGTGGGAAGGACAGAACAAGCTTTGGGAGGAAGTTAAGAGTCTTAGAGAAAACCAAGGGAAGCTCTGGGAGGAGGTTAGAAGTTTAAGAGAGGGGCAGTAAAAACTATGGGAGGCTCATAATAGGCTT
>JAWCKO010000180.1:0-2837 GCA_038851915.1 Bathyarchaeia archaeon | reverse complement strand
CAAGAGCCGCTTTAGCCCCATCCCTATCAAGCTCCTTAAATGGAATATTCATTTTCCTAAGGATCTCCACTAAAGGCTTTCTGACGATAAACCCCAAACCAAAAGTTTTAGAAGCTTTATCAATAAACCTCTTACTAACATACAGGACGAACGGCTCAACAGCGCTCATATTTTTTGGCTTTAGAGAATGACCTTAAAAATTTTTTCGAATGATAACGTGAAAAATAAGCTCCGCTGTTAGAGTTCATTATTTTCGGGAATGGGTATTGGCAAGGTTATGAAATTCTATTAGTTAGAGTTTGCAGGTATCTGGTTGCGGATATAAATTGCAATGTATTGTTTAAATTCGAGTGAAAAACGCTGTCGGCTAAAACGACTTTATAAACCCTTTAACAACATCGGAGATCGACTTTAGAAGCGGGTGTTTTATATCATCTAAGTCTTTAAGGTTTTCAAGTCTGTTTATTCTAAAGGAGATGGGGGGATGCGGATCCCATCCCAGCCAAGATTCAAACCTAAACTCTGGAGACCTTTCAAGCCTAAGTCTATTATAACCTATCTTTCTAAGGGATTCTGCCAACAGCTGAGGCTGTCTAGTTTTAATAGCGGCTTCTAAATCCGATTTAGCCTCTAGAAACTTCCCTATGAAAAATATGGCGCTCATTATGAAGAAGAAGTATAGGAAAGGTATGAAAAACAGTACGGGTGCTATCGGAAGTAAAACGTATAATCTAAATAGATACTCGAAAGCCGATAAAGCGAACAGTATAACCGGGTCTCTACCTTTAAGATGGCTAAGCTCGTGATTTACCACAGCGTAAACTTCACCTTCCTCTAAAGCCGTTAACAAGCCAGCCGTTATCATAACTACTCCAAACCTGGGACCAACACCTGAGGCGGCGGCATTCGGTATGATCGTGTTGGAAATAACTACGCGCGGCATGGGTAGATTGAATTCCTCACTAGCCTCTTTAACGAGCCTATAAACGTTTATCGTTTTAACCTGAAGGTCTTCAGGTCTAAAGAATATGCCATTTCTCTGCAGAACATCGCCTATCAGTTTTGGATCTAAGTCTCTATTCTGAGCCAGAGTCCTCTCATAGATTTCACGTTTAACCTGGTAGAGCCAATCCCTACCTTTAACTCTAATCGTATCTAAAACCATTCTATACTCGTCTGGGAAAAGATGATACTGGACAACTGTCACGTTTTGACTCATACTTGTTATCTTCCAGTCTCCAAGCTTCATTATTATCTTATGTGAACAGAGGAGGATGCAGAACTGGAAAAGCACTATTATTATGGGGGCATAGAATGGGCTTAACGCAAATATTATCATGTTTATCACTAGGAAGACTGCGAAGAAGAGTATCATACTGTCCGTAAATATGCGCTCAATAACCCTAGTCTTAGCTTTAAATCTCTCAGGAATAGGGCTACTATTCTCAACAAACGTGAGGAAGATAGAAGACCTTCGGAAATTGTCTTCAAACATTCTAACGGCGATTATAAGGTCTTCCTTAACCCTATCGATTAGAGACTTGTCAATTAAACCCTCCCAAGATATCGTAAACTCCAATATTTTAAAAGCTCTAACCTCAACGTGGATAAAACCTTTTTCCAAGGCTATGGTGAATCTTAAACCTTCACCAATGAAGTCTCTGATTTTCTCAACACGCATTATACGATTTCCAAGAGGAAGCACATAAGTATCGTAGATGAAGTCTAGTACAAGCGGAACATATGCGTCGCTAACGCTTGTGTATAGTGTAAACACCATTACATTATCGAAGCTTTTCCAAGAGTACAAATTCCTAAAGTTATTATTTCAAAAACATACTGTTAAATTTAACCCTTAGGAGGTTTAAAGGTGAAACTATGAAGTTTAAAGCGGTAATCTTCGACTTAGATGGATGCCTATATAGGGGGAATACCCTCATAGAAAGTGCTTCAGAATCCCTAGAAGAACTGAGGAAGATAGGGTTTAAAATTATGTTTCTGACCAATAACGCTACGAAAACAGTAGAAGAGTATACGAGCCTACTAAACAGACTCGGTATAAAATGTCTGGAAGGAGAAGTACTTACGTCGGGCTTAGCCACTTCTATATACTTAGCTGAAAAATATGGTCTGGTTAAGGTTTTGCCCGTAGGTGGAAGAGCACTTGAGGAGGAGTTTAGAAGGATAGGGCATGCGGTCTTAAATTGGAGAGAAGATTGCGAGGCGGAGTTTGTAGCAGCATGTCTAGACTTCGACTTCAATTATGAGAAGCTTAAAAAAGCCTGTCAAGCCATATATAACGGGGCTAGATTCATAGCAACAAATGCGGATCCCACTGTTCCCGTTGAAAACCGGTTAATACCTGGAGCTGGTGCGATTGTTGCAGCTATATCTAAGGCGACGGGTAGAAAGCCTTTAGTTGTGGGGAAGCCGTCGCAGATAATTATGGAAATCGCCCTTAAAAGGCTTGGAGTTAAGGGGTTTGAAACCGTAGTTGTTGGAGATAGATTGGATACGGATGTGAAGGCTGGTTGGAAGATTAACGCCTTGACAGTACTAGTTTTAACTGGGGCTACGAGTTTAAGGGATTTGGAAAGGTGGAGGGGGGTTAAACCAAGCCTTGTCTTGGAAAGCGTAAGAGAGCTTCCGAAGGTGCTTGGAAGGTTTTGAAGGCTTCAATACGCTTGGTTTCAATTTTTTTCCAATAATATTGGAGAGCTTGTGAAGGCTTACTGGGGGGTCTATTAGAAGTAGGGTTTCTAGAGCTCCGAGGCGTATGCGGTCTAAAACGTAGTCTCTGTAGGGTCTTCTATTGATGATATTTTCAACTGTATCTA
>JAWCKO010000179.1:1132-2856 GCA_038851915.1 Bathyarchaeia archaeon | reverse complement strand
TTAAAGTCGTATCTGCTGGCTTATAACTTTAAATCTGAATCGTTTTCGCTTCTTGAATAGCCATCCGCTGTGTAACTTACAGACGTATTCAAAGCCTGCGATGAGCTTTAAAGCCTCTTCATCTGATTTTGCTATTCTAAGACCATGGTGTTCTCTATCTTCTTATGTCCAAGCAACTCTTTGACGTGGATTATATCCTTCGTTTTTAGGTATTCCATGGTCGTCTTCCAACGTTTGAAGTTGTGGAAGGTTGTCTTCTTAAGTCTTGGAATGTTGAGCTTCCATCATATTTTCTATGAATTTTCTCCGTGTTTTTGACTCTTAATACTTGGAAAACGCTATTGTAATGGTGTTGAAAGTTTTAGTAATTATCGTTGGTGGTTTTATGGAAAATTTATGGAAGTTTTTATGGCTATTTTTTATGGATAGTTAACCCCCCTCCTCTATTTTTAACGCGTCGAGAAGGTTGAAAGCAGATGGTCTGCTGGTTGTTTAAGTTCACTGTCGATAAGTCGGTTCGTCTATCTAAAGTCTTATCGTACATGGTTATTGTGCCGATGTAAGGAAGATGTCTTTAAGGCGGTCGTAAAGGGCTAGGTATATTTTATAAAGTCTATCGTATGTTTTCTTATTCTCGTAGTTTGGGTTGTACTTATACTTCAGGTGGACAATTCTTGAGCATGCCTCCTCGATCGATTTAAATAATCCCACTCCCACTCCCGCGAGTATAGCTGCCCCTAGGCTTGCCGCTTCCTCTGTGTGTAGAGTGTATATCGTCTTTGAAGTTACGTCCGCCTTTATCTGGTTCCACATTGGGCTTCTAGCTCCACCACCTAAAGACCCTACCTCTTCCACCTCTATACCAAGCTCCTCTATCAATTCGATGTTCCTCCTAAGCATGAATGCTATGGATTCGAGTATGGCTCTAATTATATGCGCCCTCCTATGGGCTAGGGTTAACCCGAATATTACGCCTTTAGCATGTGGGTCGAACTCGGGTGGTCCAGCCCCCATGAAATGCGGTAGGACTACGATACCGTTGGAGCCTGGTGGTATTTTAGAGGCTTCTAACGTTAAGAGGTCGTATGTATCGATCCCCAGCTTTTCAGCTACGTCTTTCTCCGTCTGGCCAAATTCGTCCCTAAACCACCTTAGTACTATTCCTGCCGTTTGACACCAGGGTAGGAGGAAGAACCTACCCGGGACTGCGTGACGGTGGCATGGGATTCTGCGTTTAGGGTCGTAAACAGGCTCATGCGTCGTAGCTAATAGGGCTAATGCTGCTCCAGTAGTCTCGGTGACTATTCCAGGCTTTATATTGTAGGCTCCAACTGCTCCAGCCGCGTGGTCGAAAGCTCCAGTAGCTACAATCGTCTCTGTTGTTAAACCAGTTTCCTTAGAAGCCGCCTCAGTCACATTTCCAACAGCCCTCCCCGACTGCATTAGCTCTGGGAGTTTGTCGCTGTCAATCCCTATGAATTCTAGCATATCATCCCACCACTGTCCTCTACGTATATCGAACATTAGAGTCGAAGAGACGACGGAGTACTCTGTCGCGGCGACACCAGTAAACCTGTATATTAAGAAGTCTTCAACAAGTAGAAACTTGTACGTCTTCTCGAAAACCTTAGGCTCATTCCTCTTAAGCCAGAGTATTTTCGTAGCAGGCCACGTTGGGACGACTTCAGGCTGCCCGGTTACTTTAAAAACCTCTTCAACGCCAA
>JAWCKO010000179.1:0-1122 GCA_038851915.1 Bathyarchaeia archaeon | reverse complement strand
GATGGAGAGCGCCTTAACATCCCTAGGATCGGCGTTCGAAATGCTTAGAGCCCCTAAAACGGCCTTCCTACAAGCCCTCCAATACTCCTCAGCATCAAGCTCCGCCATGTTGACCGCTGGTGTAAGCAAACCATACTCAGCCCTACCAACAGCCACAACACGTCCATCTTCATCAAATAAAACCGCCTTCAAGCCAGTCGTCCCAGCATCAATGCCCAATAGATAAACCAATGGCACTCACCTTTCACAATTAGTGAGGCTTTTTAAAAATAAAAATGGGGTTAGAACGGTACGAAGAATCTGATTACACCAAGCAACGTTGCTATAGTTGAACCTATCGTATAACCCGCGAGGTAACCACCTATAACTGGCACCGTTTTTTCGTATAGAATACTTCCACCGATTTTAAGAATAAGTGTCTTTATTATCCAAGCACCTAGAGCTGCTGCCCATATTCCAAGATACATACCAGACGCTGTTGTTCCTATGATTAAACCTATGGGCTCGAATGGAAACCATACGAATCTAGCCCTTAACAGGGATATAATAGCCGTTATCAATGCCCCAAAGAGTATGTAAGATATCAGTTCAGATGTTTCCGGAAGCATCGGTATGCCCCACAGGCCGCAAAGACCACTTTCAATTGGACACTTTGTAAATCCTAATCTTGATAACCCGTAAACGCTTGATAACACTATTGGGACTATCATAACTATAGGAAGAGCTACGATGTAGCTTATACTGCTTAACATATACATTTTCTTATTGTTAACCTTAGCGTAGTTGGCCATAGAAAAAGCATAAGCAGGCCCTTCAGCGCCAGAGTTCCACGTTTCGCTATTGGTTGCCAGCCTATATGCGAAGAAGACGCTTAAAACCCAGTCAGTAGTAGGTTGCTGAGGAATTTCAGGGTATACGAATTTTAGAGCCCATCCGCTCCTCTGAAATGTCAATGTCCAGCCTTGAGAGTACCCAGTATAACCTAATGTGAGAACCGCTATGAAGTAGTTTACAATACCCAATGGGATAACTATAGCTATAGCAGAGCCAATGTTTATCCCAGCAACCATTAAAACCATGATAGCAAATATTAGAGATACTACAAACATTATATATGTCGTC
>JAWCKO010000178.1:0-2884 GCA_038851915.1 Bathyarchaeia archaeon | reverse complement strand
AAAGCATATATTTAAACTCAGCTAAAAACGAGAAATAATGAGAATCTTCCATTATAGCCCATTATAGCGCCGGGGGTGGGATTTGAACCCACGAGGGCCCGGAGGGCCCACAGGCTCTCAAGGCCTGCGCGTTTGTCCTAGCTCCGCAACCCCGGCTTAATGGTTTTTAGGCTTCTAGCTAATGATTTGCTAATTCCTCTGTTAAATGTTTCTTTAAGATTGCTGTATTATATTCCTATGAGGTTGTGTATAAAGCATGGTGGTTATTCGTTTAAACTCTATGTTTATGGTGATGTATGGGTTTCTTCCGTCGTTAGACTCATATGTGGTCGATTAATTCGCTTAAATACGCTTCTTTTGAGTTTTCTATGGCGGACTTCAATGAAGCCTCTAGAAAGGCGATTATTTCAACGGTTTCTTCCGCGTTTATCGGCGTCCTACCGGTTTGAAACATTTCAACGGTCTTCTTCAATAACTCCCTGTAAATATAACGTGTATCTATGCTAGAAGAGACTATGCCTTTTTCGCAGAAGGCAGTGAAACCATAATTGTGCGGGCCTTTTCGCATTCCTCTGAATACTCCTATACGCTCGTCACGCCATATGCCAATGGCTACGTCCCATTGATCTTTGTGGAAGCATCTGACGGATTCGCATCCAACTCCCATAATTGTGTAAAGCAATTCTACACCGTGAATACCGTAGTTGAATAACCCGGGGTTTCTTGGATGTAAAATGGCCGGTGAGTATGTTTCAGCCCCTAAAACCTCACCTAGATCGCTTCTAGACTTTAAATCTTGGATTTCAAGAGCGTATCTAAGGGATGATGCTGAGAAAACTGGCGTATTATACAAATGGGCTAACTTGAAAATCTTCTTCGCATCGGCTACGCTACACGTGAACGGTTTATCTATAAACAATGGTATTCTCTTCTCTATGAAAGGCTTAGCAATCTCAAGACGTAGACCACCCTCATGTTGCTCCAGCATTACTGCATCAACCCTGCCGATCATTTCTCCAGCTGAATCAGCAATTTCAACTCCAAACTCTCTAAGAAGCTGTGTTCGTTGGGCAATTACATTTTCATCAGCGAAACTTGAAGATCTACCGGGATAACCCATAATAACCTTTGCACCGTAAACCCATTGTTCTTCAGATATGTCTACGTGGTTAATACGCTTGGTAAATTCGACGGCATGAGAAGTATCGAAACCCACTATTCCGATTCTTATCAATAGTTATCACCGTAATAGTGAATTTAATACCCTGCTCTAGAAGAATATTTCGCTGTACGATTTGCATCCAATTGGTAGAGGGAGGCCGATGGTAATGTTGCAGTCCCTCCTCATATTATGGATCTAAGATTGGAGAAATTCTTCATCAGACTTTATATATCCATCTATGAATCTACGTGCTTTGAACAGAATCTGCCTTTAAGAGTTAAGGCTTAACTTCTTGTTGGAAGCTATTAATGGATACGTAATCCGGAAAAGTTGAGGAAATGCATTTATCTTCTCAGTACTTTAATCTTTAGGGTGTAAAGCTTGAGTAAGTTCATCTTACACGTAGGAAATATAAATTTGGGTATAGGATCTGTTACAGTTACGTTTGCCGATAAATCGAGGTCTGTTTGTGAATATGAAAGTCTACGTAAAGAAGGCGTATATGAAGTCTATAGATACAGTTCTAGGGATGCAATAATAGATATATACGTATCATCCGACGGTAAGTCATACGTCGTTGGGTTTTCAGCGGCTTCTATGAAAAATCTAGACTCTGAAAGACCTCTGAAGATTGAACTCACATCCAGCAACTCAAGGAAAGCATTAGTATTAACAACCCATAAGGACGCTGCTAAATGCTATTCAAACGCCTTTGGATACTACAATCAAATTGCCATAGGGAAAGAGCCAAAAGCTTCCAAACCACCCGATGACCCCGAATATCCCCCTAAGTTAAGCTACATTGAACATGAAGAGTATGTCCGTGGCTATCCATGCTGGTCGTATCCGATAATATCTGAAGACTTCGATCAAATACCGTACTATAGTATTTTCCTACTGGCAGACTATGGTAGCGAATACTTAGCGTTACTTACGCTTACAAGCGGTCATATTACAACATACGTCGAACCCGGATTAAAGCTCAGAGCTTTCTTGGGTGAAACTATGAAAAACGTTGAATTAAGTTGGATGGCGTCGATTAGCATCGATTGCGATCCCTATAATGCCGTAAAAGACTGTGTTGAATATGCCTCGTCATACGTCATTTTTAAGCCTCGAAGGTTGAAGAAGAAACCCGTATTCATAGATAGTATTGGCTGGTGTTCATGGAATGCTCTATTGACAGAGGATTTATCCCATGATAACGTTATCAGAATAGTTAAAGGACTGCTGGAGAGAGGGTTGAATTTAGGTTGGGTTGTGATAGACGATGGATGGCAGGATGAAGTTAGAAGAGAGGGGTGGCCTCTTAGAATCTTAAGAAGATTGTCTGCTAACGAGAGATTCCCCAGAGGTTTGAAGGGTACTGTTGAAAGCCTGAAGAAACTTGGCGTGGATTTAGTGGGATTATGGCATACGATTAACGTTCATTGGAGTGGTTTTGACCGCAACCTATCCGAAGAACTGAATATTAAAAGCTACTTCTCCAAGTTTAATGAGAGCTATGTTCCACCATACACATTGAATGAAGCAGTTGAATTTTATGAAAAGTTCTATTCCTGGGTGAGAACTAATGGATTAGACCTCGTTAAAGTGGACAACCAATGGGTTATTCACGTGCTGTACGATGGCGACTGCTCCACGGGTAAAGCCTCTAGAAACGTAGAGCTTGCTTTACAATCAGCAGCCTATGCTAAAGGCCTAGACATTTTAAACTGTATG
>JAWCKO010000177.1:0-2884 GCA_038851915.1 Bathyarchaeia archaeon | reverse complement strand
ATCCGATGTAGCATACCCTAAACCCATGCCTTTAGCAGCTCTAGGCTCATAGCCAGGCATTTCCAAACCTTTAACATGCATAGCTATGTCTTCGCAACCATATTTAACGCTTAGTTTCTTAACGCCGAGTCTCAAATCTCTTCCGACACCATCACCCCTACAGATCTTCTCCACAAGTTTCAATAGAGCTTCACTACTACCCCACTCAACGTTTATCCCATCAATATCCTCACTCCTAAGAATCTTCCTCTCGTAAAGCTCCATGATGAAGCTTATGATGACGCCCGTACTTATCGTATCTACACCGTAGGCGTCGCACAGCCAATTGGCGTAGATTATCGCATCTTTATCTGAGATCCCGAGTAATGGCCCCAATGCCCACAGTGTTTCATAATCCGGGCCATCCACTACGTAGTTAGATGAATATGCCAATTTACCGCAGGCTATTGGACATCCGAAACAGGCCTTATCCTTCTTCCAAAGCCCTTTACTCCACTCGTAACCCGATATCTTCCAAGCATCGGGAAATACGCCTGTTTTAAAGTTTTTAGTCGGTAATGCTCCAGCCTCGTTTATCGTTTCAATTATATTAACCGTACCGTAAATGGGCAAGCTTCTGGCGGTAACTTCATGCATTCTAAGTCTTCTATGAGCTCTCCAACATGCTTTCTCAAAGCCCTCTGGATCGTAAACGGTTATGGGTTTTCCCCCTTTAACAGCTATTGCTTTAAGGTTTTTAGAGCCCATGACGGCTCCAGCTCCACCCCTCCCAGCGCAACGTTGATCTGTGAAGATTCCAGCTATAGGTGCTAATTCCTCACCAGCCGGACCTATAGTTAAAACTCTAAATTCTTCACCAAGCTTATTTTTCACCTTCCTCTCAGCCTCCATAGTTTTAAGTCCCTTCAGCCACGTAGCATCTTCAATGTAGATATCTCCATCATCTATGACGGCCATCGACAGTTGACTTGTTCTTCCAGTAATAATAACTGCATCAAAACCAGCCTTCTTAATCTCAACACCGAAGAAGCCTCCACAATTGGCGTCTAAAAATAGACCCGTATGCGGGCTCTTAGTTAAAATACTGAAACGGCAGCTCGAAGGGGCCAGTGTTCCGGTTAGAGGTCCAGTTGCCAATATCAGGGGGTTTTCAGGACTTAAAGGCTCAATACCTTTACATGTAGAATTATATAGCAGGAGGGCGCCTAAACCCTTCCCCCCTAAAACCATTAAAACATCTCTCTGAAGCAATGTTGCCTTATCTATCTTTCCCGATGAAAGATCTACTCTAACTATGCTTCCCACATATCCTCTACCTGAAAGATTCAAATTCACCAGCCCCCTTCCACTCTTAAAGCATTTCTAGAACACCACTTCACACACTCCGGTAAACCGTTGCAGAGGTCGCATGGGAGGATCTTCCCGTTTACAAGCTTTAAGACTCCAACTGGACATACGTCAACGCATAATCCACAACCTTGACATAGCTCTTGTGAAACTTCTACGGCTCCGGTTTTACTGTCCACTTTTAGAGCTTCATTTGGACAAGCATTTATACAAGAATAGCATAGTGTGCAAACGTGTGGATTAAACATTCTACCGTCTCCGGAAGTTTCAATCCTCAATCTTGCTAGTGAGGAATCGAAGACTTTTTCATGGGTGAGACTGCACGCATATTCACATATGTGGCAACCACTGCATTTCTCAGAGTCGATTAATATTCTAACAGGAGGTTTAATCTTCTCTCTAAGGATGTCTGTTACCGTTTCCTTTCCATGAATTATCCTCCTCATAAGTCTAACGGCTTCATCGGGATTAGGATCTTGAACTATGTTTCTACCGAAGACAACCCCTGCTGCGCCAGCATCTAAAACTTCGGATATAACTTCCAGGGAATCTCTTATGCTTAACGCCTTATAGCCTCCTAAAACTAGGACAGGTACATCTGAAGAAGCCTCTATAACGTCTTTAAACGAATATGGGTCACCTGTATACGGGACCTTTAATGCATCGGCTCCAAGCTCTACAGCCTTTTCAACAGCCCTCTTAACCATATCAACGTAATTTGCTTTCGTAACTCTAGGCCCCATGGGAAGCGGCTCTATGATCAAAGGCATACTCCACGTTTTACATTCCATTGAAAATTCTTTAACCATTGCTATGTGATCTTTTTCCCTATCAAAACCCAGGAAAAGATATGTTACAACACCTGAAGCCCCAATTTTAACAGCTTCTTTAACTGTGGTAACCCTATTGAACTGTATGCTTCTAGCGGGTAGCGTATAGGTTTTATCTCTAAATGCATTAGTCCAGTCTATTCTTACAAGCATAGCTGGTGCTTCTCCACCCGTGAATAAGTGACTAAGCCTCCTAGCCTGACCCGGGCTTACGAGAATAGCATCTGGTCTACCAGCTATAACTTTCCGAAGCGTTGCCTCTAAATCTACAACACCTTTTATAGGCCCAAGCATTAAGCCGTGATCTGCTGCTACGACTAAACCTTTGCCATCAGATGGATCTATAATCCGACTTAGTCTAATCAACTTACCAAGGTTCAATATAAATCAACCCCTCCTGTGGACAGTTGACAGTATATCCGGTAGAAGTTTAACAACCCCTTCAAAAGTGAGAGAACTACTTAAAATCATACCGTTAAATCCAATACTGAAGGCATTCAATAAAACATCTAGAAGACTTCGAGAGGTCTTTTCGACTAAAAGCTTAGATGAAGGGTCCATGAGGAGCATGTAAGTTTTAACGGAGTCTTTAACGTTTTTTAAATCCTCAAGCCTTTTTAGGGGAGGTACTGCTACTATGGATGCCCCTACCTCATCAGCCATTCTAGCAGCCAACCCTACACTTTCCCCGTAATTTTCACTACTTA
>JAWCKO010000176.1:0-2886 GCA_038851915.1 Bathyarchaeia archaeon | reverse complement strand
TAAAGAGTCTTGGAATGACAAGTTTATAATATGGGTTAATTTTCCAGAGACGATTCTACATCGCGGTGTTAAAGTGGTTGAACGATACACGATTAAACTTTTGGAAGAGATAGCCCCTGGGGATGGGGTTGTCATAGGAATGACTGAAGACGCTCCAGTAGACTTGCTTGAAGATGCATTTACGACAATTACTAAAACATTGACGACTTATGGAAGATACCCTGTTAAAAGCAACATATTTTAAGCCCCTCATCTCCGTATACAATAGTGAAATGGAGCTACCTTTTGAACGACCCAAGAAAATGCTTATATCCATTTATGGACTAACAGTAGGATATGTCTTTTAAAAGAGAATTAGAATTTGAGAGTAGACACTGGATTCTAATACCGCTGCTATCGTTGGTTCTATCGATTATCGGAACAATCGATATGGCTCTCTGCAATATTACAAGCCTAGGCTTAATGTGCCACTTCACGTGGGGTATATTCGCCAGAACCACGGCTTTACCCATTGCCCCAGTATTCCTACTACTTTTAATGCATCCTTTAAAAAGAACTCGAAAGATTAGCGTTCCTGCTCTAGTCTCAATCTACATAATAGGGCTGGTCATGTCATACTATGGATTTCAAGATATGGTTACATTCGCGTTGCACCCAGTAGCACACGTAATGCCCATCTTATACTCGTCTGAACCTCTTAGAGCAATAATGGAGAGTTGGTGGTGGATGCCTCCATACGACGTCGTCAGAGAGATAATACCCGGCGGAATACCAGTAAACTGGGGAGCTTGGGCTCCAACCATACTATATTGGACGTTATATATGTATACGTTTATGTTCTTCACATCAAGCCTTATGCTACTGTTAAGACGTAGATGGATAGATATTGAGAGAGTACCGTTCCCCCACGTACTGGCTACCTATGGGACAGTAGAATTCATACAAGCGGAGAAAACTGAAAGAAAAGACATTAGACCCTATATCATAGGCTTCATAGTAGGGTTACTAATAGAGGTGCAGATTCTCCTCACATACCTCTTCCCATGGTGGCCAGACGTATTCGGATACAGAGTCAATACTACTGCCGTAGGTTGCGTTTGCCTACCAGCGACTGATCCGCTTATGCAGTCAATAGTCCACTGGGGTAGGTTTACGAAAGACCCGCTGGCACATGCAATACTATATTTAGCTCCACTAGACATACTGTTCAGCTTCACTTTTTTTACGATTTTAATGATAGTGCTTGATCAAGCGGCTTATGTTTTAGGCTATCATACTGGACTTCTTACGACTGGTGGAGGATGTAGAGCAATCTACGATCAAGCCCTCTACTGGACCCCGCCGTTCTACTGGGCTTACATCTCTATGGGTGGAATAGTGGCTATAGCGCTCATGGTGATGTGGCACTCGAGAACATACATGGCAGATACGTTTAAAGCCGCTGTTCAGGGAAGACCATCAGATGGTGAAGTATTCAGCTATAAGACAATATACCTGTTAATACTAATATCTGCACTCGTTATGATTGGTTATCAATGCTTCTCTGGGGTAACAATTGCCATAGCCTTAGTAGGGCTACTAGTAACATTTCTCCACTCGATAACAGATACTTACGCCCTTGGCATTGCTGGATGCCCCTTTGTTCACGAGAAAGCCGTATGGATGAGCTGGCCACTACGTATAATATGGCCTACACCACCCTCAGGATACTCTACTGAGTGGTTTATGGCCCATGCATTCATCGTATGCGGATGGAATGTGGTACCAAATGGGCCTGTTAACGGAGCACATACAACTATGAGTGTTCTAAAGATGGGCCAGTTAACGAACGTTAACATACGGAACAGTTTTCTACTACTGGTTATATCTTCTCTCATAGCGATTCCTGTAATGCTGTGTGCAAGAGTATGGATCTACTATCTACTTGGCACAAGCCGTGTGACAGTTTGGGGTACATGCTCCATGGAATACATGTGGGATAGCTCAATTGAACGATACGTTTTCGGAGGGACTGCAGACACGGGCTTTGGAGTAATGTTAGTAGGCGGATTGATCACGGTGATCTTATCCCTACTTAGAGCTAGATTCATATGGTGGCCATTACATCCGCTCGGCTTCGCCATGGCTCCAAGCGTTGGTATAGCTTGGTGGGGAAGCTGGAACGCCTTCGTATTCGCATGGATAGCTAAATGGATAACGTTAAAAGTAGGTGGAAGCAAACTGTACGAGAATTATGGTGTTCCATTTGTCGCTGGATTCCTAGCTGGCTTAGCCTTAGTAAACGTTATGGCTCATCCAATAGGCGTGGTAAGGTTCTTCATACCATTCTAAACCAAACAGTGGGAATAAATCCTCTTTTTCTTTTTTAAGGTTCCATTGGAGAAAAGCCTTGGATGAGGCACAGATTACATTAGGATATGTTCAGTTTTTTTAGATGATTAAATCGTCGTAAGATTCGTGCACCTTTTTAACGGTCCATTTTATCGCATGTAAACTTAAATATTTCAAGAGTTCTTCTAAGTATGGAGGCATTTTTATGGAGGTTAAGATATCTTTAGTTGGCGCCGGCAGTGCTTCCTTCGGTCTTGAAACACTACGCGATATAGTGAGTGCGGAAGAGCTTCACGGCGGCACTATAGCATTGATAGATATAGACGAGGGAAAGCTTAAGACTATGACTAAGGTTGCAGAACGGTTGAACGAGTACTTCAAAGCCAATTTAAAGGTCGAATCTTTCACGAAAACTAAGGATGGACTTAGTGGTTCAGACTTTGTAATAATAGCTGTTGAGAAAGAGAGGATGAAGAGGTGGTGGCTGGACTTTCAAATACCCCATAAATATGGCATTAAACAGGTCATAGGCGAATGCGGTGGTCCAGGAGGGTT
>JAWCKO010000175.1:818-2925 GCA_038851915.1 Bathyarchaeia archaeon | reverse complement strand
CTACATGGTTTTAACGAGTAGACATCACGACGGCTTCAGCCTATTCGACAGTAAGGTTTCAAATTACACAGCCGCTAAAACAGCGGCGGGTAGAGACTTAGTGGCAGAGTTTATTAAAGCATGCCATAAGGCTGGTATGCGCGTAGGCCTATACTACAGTCTCCTAGACTGGAGGTGGCCTGAGTATTGGAATGGGCCGAAGAAAGACCCTGAAGGCTGGAGTAAGTTTCTAGAGTATGTTCATACTCAAGTTGAAGAAATATGTAGCAATTACGGTAGGCTCGACGTTTTATGGTATGATGGAGCATGGCCTTATAAGGCTGAGGATTGGAGGTCGGCTGAGCTTAACGCTAAAGTCCGTAAACTCCAGCCAACCGCTCTGGTCTCCCAGAAGACTTCGACACTCCCGAGCAGCATGTCAGCTTTTCACCTCCAGGTAGACTATGGGAGTCATGTATGACTACTACTGAGTATTTCTGGGGCTACTGTAAGGGAGACCCTTGGAGATCGACTAGAAGACTCATTCAAACACTTGTAACTTGCGCGAGTGGTGAAGGAAACCTCCTATTGAATGTTGGACCTAAAGCTGATGGAACGTTTCCAGCTGGAGCTGTGAGAATACTTAAGGAGATAGGTTCTTGGATGAGGGTTAATGGTGAATCGATATACGGCTCTGAGAGATGTCCATTCAGCACTTCTATTGGAACATTCACAGCTAAAGGTAGTAAAGCATATGTACATGTATTCAGATGGCCTGGTAGAGAAGTATGCATAGCAGGTGTAGGTAATGATGTGAAAGAGGCATACATGCTGGCTACGGGTGAATACGTGAAGTTTTCCAAGAAGGATGGGAGAGTCTTTCTAAGGGGATTGCCTGCAAGAGCGCCAGACCCATACGACACCGTTATAGTCTTAGAGCTTGACGATAAGCCTAGAAGCTTATCTTATAGAGTGGAGCAGCGTTTATAGTAAGGAATTTCATTTTTTACTTTTATTTTTCAATCTAAGTGAATCAATAATTCTCTAGATGTTGAATCTAGAGGTATTTAAAGTGTTTTTATAATCTCTTCTAGATTCTTCTTTAGACTCTCCAACTGTTTTCTATAGTATTCTCTCTCAGCTTCAACTTTTCTAAGAACTTCTTCTAATTCCTTGATTTTAGCTTCGTAAATCTGTTTAACGTCAGATTCGAAGACAAGTCTCTCAATATGTGATTCTTCAAACGACAGTTCACCTTTATCTTTATCGTAAAATGCTTTAATAGTAATCCTTACAAAGTCTCCCTTACCAAGTTTAAGTTCCTCTACAAGCTTTCCGTAAAGCGTTTGATTAAGTTTAGCTATATCTCTAAGAATTACTTCACGGGGGGCTAAATTTTTAAAAACCGCTAATGCTACTTTCCTAAGTTTATCAGCGTATAAAGCAACAGGTATAACACCAGTCCTAAGTTCAACTTTTTCGGAGGATTTTGTAGACATCCAATAAATAGCTTTTCCTTACAAATATATGAATTTTACCGATATTTAGTCCTCAACAGCCTCCGCTATCATTTTATGTAAAGTTGCTCTTACATCGCTTATTCTTAAACAAGCAGGGTTATTTCTAGAAGGATGGATACGATTAGTTAACAATACTGTGAAAAGTTCTAGTCTAGGATTTATCCAAATGGATGTTCCGGTAAAACCTGTATGTCCATATGAGTCTTGGGGGAATGGCCACTCTATCGGTTTAGCCCATCCAAGTCCAAACCTCTTAGAGCCGTCTACAGCCCAAGTCTTTACCGCATTTTCAACCGTTTCTTTTCTAAGGACTCTTACGGAGCCATACCATCCGTTATTGAGCATCATTTGACTGAAAATAGCTAAATCGTAGGCTGTAGAAAACAGACCAGCATGGCCAGCCACACCTCCCAGTGCATACGCATTCTCATCGTGAACCTCACCGACCAATACTCTCCCCCTCCACGGACAGTCTTCAGTAGCGACAGCCTTAGCCTTGAGAAAACCCGTCGGTTTAAACGTCGTTTCAGACATTCTAAGCGGTTTAAACAGCTCTTTTTCAGAAAGTCTGTCCAGATTGAGACCCGAGATATTTTCAAGTATGAAGC
>JAWCKO010000175.1:0-772 GCA_038851915.1 Bathyarchaeia archaeon | reverse complement strand
AAATCGCTGTAGACTATTCTTGAACCTGGTTCATATTCACAGTCCAATTTAGTTATTGCCTCTAGAAACTCGCCCTTACCCTTGCATGTCTTATAAAGTGGTAGCCAAGCTGGTAAACCAGAGCTGTGAGTTAATAGATGCTTAATCGTAATGTTTTCCCTCCAACCCCGGTTCCAGCCGTCTAAAAACTCCGATACGGGTGAGTTGAGACTTATAAGCCCTCTTTCAACCATTTTAAGAGTTAAAGTCGCCGTGCAAACAGGCTTAGTGATGGATGCTAAGTCGAAGAGAGACTCTTTAGTAAGAGGTCTTACTTCAGGGTTTAACTGAGCATAACCTCTAGCCTCATAGAGAGCTATCACTGCCCTCCGAGCGACTAAGATTACAAAGCCAGGGTAGACTCCTTCTTTAACCCCATCTTCTAAAACTTTTAACGACTCTAGAAGCTTCTCAGAGTTTAAACCAGCTTCTGAAGGTTCTCCAAACCTTAAAAGACTACACATGTAAGCATCTCCATAAAAAAATGTAGGGGTTTACCGTAAGTCAAGTAGGCATACATATTATCTCTTTTATCTTCAACTCTGTGAACTTCCTAGAGTATGATGGTTTAACCACTATCGCAGTATCTGCCCCTCTGTCTGTCCCAGCTATGGCGATGACATTTCTATCCACCGGTATAAGCCCTGCATCCGCCGCCATTAAAACGACCTCAACACAGACTTTCATACCTTGACTAAATCTGTATAAAGTTTGAGCTATGATTTCTTTAACC
>JAWCKO010000174.1:0-2935 GCA_038851915.1 Bathyarchaeia archaeon | reverse complement strand
AGGTTGTGAAATAGACCAGGTAGTAGCTCAATGGCATGCGAATATTTCAGGGCTTGGAGAAATATTCGATAAATCAAAAGTGAGGAAAGCTCTAGAAGCCATATACAAGTACAATTTCAAGAAGAGCTTGAGAAAATTTGTAAATCCATGCCGTATATTCAGTTTAAACAATGAAGCTGGTGTAGTCATATGTGAATGGCTTAAGGGAAAAAGTAAACCTGCAATACCAGTACCCTATGCTGAAGAAACTATGAACGGGTTCGAATACGCAGTTGCAAGCCATATGATACAGGAGGGGCTTATTGAGCAAGGGTTAGAAATAGTAAAAGCTATTAGAGATAGATATGATGGGGAGAAGCGAAACCCTTGGAATGAGATCGAATGTGGAAGCAACTACGCCCGATCTATGGCTTCTTATGCTCTTCTAGCGGCTTTAAGTGGATTTGAATTCGATTTAGTCGAGGAATACGTAGGCTTTAATCCACGTATAAATGAAAACGACAGATTTAGATGTTTCTGGTCTCTCGGGTCGGGGTGGGGTGTTTTTGAATCAGATAAGTCTCAAGTTCTAATTCAAGTTAAATATGGAGAATTAAAAGTGAGAAGGTTAAAGCTTCCATTCTTAGGCGGCCGTAAGATCGAGTCCCTCTTAGTAGATGGAAAAAACGTTGGATTTAAAGAAGAAGATGGAGAAATAACGTTGGACAACACATACTCGGTTTACAGAGATCTAGCGATCCGGCTTTCTACAGACAGACTAAGTTAAAATTCCTCCAACCTTCTTAAGCTCAGGACGGCCCATACCATCATCTTGATATGCATACGTAAACTCTTTAAGGCTTGTTGCAGCACCTACCTCACCCTTATTATTCAATGCTAAAACTGCTATTCCATTTACAAAGTTCCTACGGTAAAGGGTTTCACGTATAGCTTTCTCACAGGCTTCATGAGGATTTAACCCTACACTCATAAGATCGCATACCCTTTTTGAGAGGCAGTAGTTTACGGCTATTTCACCAACTCCAGTTGTAACGGCACCTCCCGTTCTATTGTCGACATATATGCCAGCTCCTATTATAGCGGAGTCACCGACCCTACCGGGCATTTTCATGAATAGCCCAGTCGTAGAATTCCCCGCTGCCATGGAGCATCTTGCATCTAAAGCTATAACGCTTACCGTCTCCCTCCAAAAATCTCGCATAACCCTGAAAATCCTGCCGTAAAATGAGCCTTCCTCTAATGTCTCACGTTTAATCTTCTCAAGCATTTCCACCCATTTCTCCCTTGCATCAGGCTTCCAGAAAAATTCCCGTTTAAAACCACATTTTAAAGCGAATTCTAGAGCACCTTCACCCACGAGCAATATGTGCGGAGTAAGCTCCATAACTTTCCTGGCCACGGATATCGGATGCCTTATATACTTTAAAGCTCCGACAGCACCGCTTCTTAGAGTTTCCCCATCCATTATGGAAGCGTCAAGTTCAACTTCCCCCTTGAAGTTTGGAAGCCCACCTAAACCAACAGTTAAAACCTCTAAATCATCTTCAACTACTTTTATGCCTTCTTCAACAGCATCCAGTGCTGAACCTTCAGACTTTAGAATAGCTAAGCCTTTCGCAACGGCTTTAAAACCGAAGCCCCATGTAGCAACCATAACCTGCTTCATTTCACTCCGGAAATCCATTTAAACATGCTTAGCCTTTATAAATTTAAGCTTGAAGCTTGAGATACCGAGGATAATACTGGGCGCTCAACCACTACTTGGAGAATCATATCAGGGTGAAGAGAAGAACATCGTATACAGGACTAGGTTTTCAAATGTACAATACACCGTTAAACTCTTACGGAAGGCATATGAAAACGGTTTAAATACGATATCGATCATGAGCATGTTGGACGATGAATTGTTCAAGAAGCTTTTAGAAGCCTTAAGGCTTCTTAAGGAAGAGGGTGTTGTTTTCCAAGTTGCACCATGTGTAAGTGTACCGTTGAAGCTGGAGAATTACCCTGTCGACGACTACAGAAGATGGCTTACTTATTTCGACTATGAATGTAGATACCTCGATCCGAAGGAGCTTGAGAAGAAGTATTTAAATGACCCTATTCTGCTAACAAGGCCAAATTGGAGGAGGCTCTTCCTCCAGATGATGGAAGAGGGGGAGCCATATACACGGGAAGATTTTGAAAAGATCCAAGTTTATTCTAAATTGTTTGAGAATAGGGTTTCCACCTTCGAAGGATTTGAAAAGCCATTCATAAACTTGGGTTCAGAATGCGACTTCTTAGCGATGACGGGTAGATTGGATATTTTAAATAGGCTAGTTGAATGGTTAAAGTCTAAAGGTTTTAACCGTGTTCTCATATCTTCCCACCACGCTGGATCTACAATACCGATAGTTGAAAACTCAGGTTTAAAAATAGATGGATACATCACCCCTGTGAACCCCATAGGTGCTTTAATGCTTCCGACGGCTGAAGAAGCACTGAAAGCCATTAGACTAGTCGCCGATAGAGTAATAGCGATTAAACCCTTAGCTGGAGGAAGAGTCAACCCATATGAAGCCTTTAACTTTCTTATTAGCAATAACATTAAACATTTTATGTTAGGCGTCGCCTCACTCGAGGAGCTTAAAGCAGATTTGGAGGCTGCTGAACGAGTGTTTCGAATGTGTAAATGATTCAAGTTTACAGCATGGTCTCAATCTGTTTTTCTTGGAAACTGTAACTTTATCTTCGAAGTCTTCAAGAAGACTTTTAAAGCTTGAAGTATTGCTCTAAGCGTAGGATTGAACACCATTATGTAGGAAGATGGTTGTATTGAATAGCGCGAAGACGGCTTTAGTTGAACTTGTAAATGTCTCTAAAGAGTATAGAGTGGAGGAAGTAGTTACGATAGCCCTTAAAAATGTAAACTTCAAAGTGTATGAAAAAGACA
>JAWCKO010000173.1:0-2959 GCA_038851915.1 Bathyarchaeia archaeon | reverse complement strand
GGTTGTATTAAGCGTGTATAGGTGTTGAACGCCGTATCCCCTAGGATACCAAAGCCTAGGCTTTCCGATTTTAAGCTCAGAGCTGAAAACGTTTAAACCCTCCTCGGCTAATCCTTCTACGCTCGCCTCAATATTCTCACCCTCCAATCCAAAAAGTAGTTTAACATGTCCTGGTTTGACGCAGTGGACTTCAGCTTCAACCCTGACCATGGCCTCATCTTCTGAAACTTTCACGGGGATTGCTGAAACATATCCTAATCTAGCTTCATCATACGCTAGTAGTTCTACGCTTTTCCATATGCCGACGGTCGGCAGCCTCGGACCCCAATCCCATCCAAAGGAGTACTGTGCCTTCCGCCCGTAGACTCTAGCACTGTAGAATGCAGCCCATAGTCTTCCGTATTTGGACTCTAGGATCTCCATAACCTTCGACGGAGATTTGAATCTAACGAGTAGCGTGTTTTTCCCCGGTTTTACAAGCCCGTTGACTTTAAACCTCCATGGATGGAACATATTGTCGGCTTCACCGAGTTTTGAACCGTTAAGCCAGACTTCAGCATAAGTATCCAAACCTTGGAAAATAAGCTCTAGACATTTCTTACTGGCTACTTCATCCGAAACTTCGAATTCTTTAACGTACAGCCAATCCCTCTCTTCAACCCACGAGACCTTAAGCTCATTCATCCTGTAGAATGGATCTGGAATTACACCGTTCTTCATAAGGTCTAAGTGGAGTACACCTGGAACCTCACCCCTCGTCCAGCCTTCACCGCTAAGATCAAGCCTTGAAACGTCAACGTATTCGTTAAAATCCAACCCTTTGAAAAACCAGACACCGTTAAGAGGAATTCTTACGATAGACATACGCTATATGATAGGATCGGATCGAATTTAAATATAACCACTCCGTATCAACTTAGCCTCTAAAAACGTTAGACACCACACTTAGAAGACTTGACATGCCTGCGACCATTTCGCTTATTGGTTAGTACTCTAGAGGATGCCTTTATAAACTATGCTTTTAAGCTGATTATAAGCTCATTGATAGCTTCTAATACTGTAATGCAAAGTTTACGCGGATGCTGAAGGTTTTATTAAGGTATATTTGCTTATAAGAGTGGGGAAAACGGTCAATTGAAACCTTCATATTTTAAAACGACTGAAATTTTTCTTTCTGATAAAGCCTTTATGAGCATGATTCTTTCGTCTGTAGAAGTTTATAAAAACGAGTGCCATGGAATTCTCTTAGGCTTTAAAACCCATAGACGTATAATAGTTGAATATGCTGTTCCCTTCCAATCTGCGAAGAGAAAGTTTACTGAAGTCGCGCCTAACTGGCGGAGAGAATTAAAGATAATTGAAGTCCTACCCAAGCTAGTACACTTGCAAAAACTCGGATATTTCCACTCCCACACCCAGTTTGGAGGTGAGCGGGGCCTACCAGAACTAAGCGAATCAGATGAAAAGTACATGCGAGAAGGAGAAATAGAGGTCATAGTAGCCATAAATGATTCTAAGAACACATCCCCTTGGACAGGATTAAAAAAGAAGCTCTCCGGCACCATCGGAAACTACCATATTGAAATAGCAGGTTTCTACAGGAGGAAAAAAGACGGTAAAATCCTACAATACCGAGTAGTATGCCCATACGCCGTCGGATTCAACTACGTATTCGAATAGTAAATAACGAATCTCCATCAAACGTAAAATTCTAAGCGTATTCACAGTTAAAGTTGAAAAAGGACCTAGGGGAGTGGTTTAGAACATTAAAAATACCTTAGAAAAGAGCAGTCTAAATTTCATAGCTAGAGTATTTTTCATCCTAAGGTATCTGATCATGACAAGCGGCCTCTACTTAGCTCAGAGTCTGAACCAACATTTAAGACCTACCTTCTATTGTGTTTCGACCCGTATTTGTATGCTTCATCGTACATTGCTATTATGTTTTCTACCGGTGTTATTGGTTGTATGTTGTGGCATGGTGCTACTATGTATCCTGTTCCGTCTGAGGCTAGTATGTCTATGCATCTTCTAACCTCTGCTCTAACTTGTTCTGGCGATGCGAAGGATAGTATACGTTGATTGTCTATCGCTCCGTGGAAGCATAGCCGTCTACCGAATTCGCTCTTCAACTCTTCAAGGTCCATACCTGGGCACGTCCACTGTACTGGGTTCAATATTTCTATACCCATCTCCACTAGGTCTGGTATGAATATGCGTATAGCTCCATCGTCGTGGTGGAAGACTTTAATCCCGAAGCTGTGGGCTAGGTCTATGAACTTCTCCATGTATGGACGGTAGAATCTACGGAAGACGTTTAGGCTTATCATTGGACCGTTCTGAGTGCCGAAGTCATCCGTCACCTCTGTAACGTCTATTAGGCCGTCGCAAGCTTGAAACATACGTAGATGCAACTCGTATATAAATTCGAATACTCTATCCAGCAGATAGCGGGTAAACTCAGGCCTCATAAGTGGATCTAGCAGTGCATTTTTAAAACCCCTCAGCAGACAATGCTGGTAGAATATAGCCATATATCCTGCTTTAACAACACGACTCTTACGCAATTCCGTAGCCGCTTCACGCATACTGGAGAAGTCGAACCAATCTACGCTAGGCCAACGATACCCATCTAAATCCTCAATAGTTCTAGCCTCAGCGAGTGGATATCCAACTGGCTCCTCATAAACACCTAAACCATAATCAACCTTCTTGTATCGTACACCCCAGTAGTCTACAACCTCCCCGTCAGTAGAAGTTAGTGGAGGACCCAAGTATTTAGGTGCTACTCCAAAAATACCATCTATGTGCAAAACCTCCAATATGTCGACATCTTCACCAAAGTGTGCTTTAAGCCTACTCCAAACCTCAGAGGTAGCCCAAATATCCGTAGGAATACGATCAGGAACCTCGTGGTTTATAACAGCTAAAACCCGCTCCCTAGAATCCACCTAGACAC
>JAWCKO010000172.1:2472-2994 GCA_038851915.1 Bathyarchaeia archaeon | reverse complement strand
AACTATTTTTACTGCCAGTATATGTTTGTCAAGATGTATGAATTCTTGGGAGAGAGTAGTAAAAGCTATGGAAATTTCGACACCTGATAGAGTTCCACTGTATGAGATGCATATACCACCCATAATCGGCTCCAGAATACTTGGAAAGCCCGCGGATTCTATCCTCATACACAATCCTGAGGCTGTTTATTCACTCATGTTGGAAAACAGTTTAGACGTAGATAGGATAAACGAACATATGGCTGGGGAACTTCTACTCCTTCATAGAATAACTGGGATCGACTGGATAAGAGTTGTTTCAGCCTATGCTGCTAAACCTAAAATCCTGAAAAAGCTCGGTAAACACATATGGATGATAAATGGGAGAAGATATAAATGGACTGGTGAAACTCTCTGGGATATGGATGAGCCTGTAAGCTATGATCCAGACGAATTAATCGAAATTTGTAGAAGTTCTACTGTTGAAGTCAACCCTAAAATATTTGATATCTTAAGATATCTTGTGAAAGAAGTTGGAGGAGA
>JAWCKO010000172.1:0-2397 GCA_038851915.1 Bathyarchaeia archaeon | reverse complement strand
GAGGCTCTCATAGATCTCAATACCAAGTATGCTTTGGAAGTTGGCAGGTGGGCTATCGATGAAGGGGCAGATGCCATACAAATGTGTGTAGATTACGGTCATAAATTGGGCCCTTGGCTTTCCCCTGAGATGTTCAGAAGGTTTGTAAAACCCGCTCTTAAAAAGCAATGCGACGCTTTTAAACGTAGAGGTGCCTTTGCGGTTCTCCACTCGGATGGGAATATCACTTCAATACTTTCAGATGTTGTAGATGCTGGGATAAATACGTATCAAGGTATAGATGTAACTGCTGGAATGAGTTTAAAATGGGTTAAACAAAACTACGGTGATAGAATATGCCTTGTAGGAAACGTAGACCCCAGAGTTCTTGAATTCGGTAAATCGGAAGACGTAATAGCGGAAGTTGAAAGATGTATACGTGAAGGAGGAGATAGAGGATATGTTTTATCGGCTTCAGCAAACATATCAATAAATACTAATGCTGAGAATTTTCTACTAATGGTCGATTACGCTAAGAAACGCGGAGCATACATCTAGATGGGCAAATTGCTTATAAGTTTCTAGGGTAACAATAATAGTGGTATGAGCGTGGTAAAGCAAATCGTATACTTTAATGAACCCGGGCCAGCGAATACCGACGCCGTTTTAGACTGCGTATCTAGAAGAATAAGGGAAGGGGGTATTAAAACTGTGGTGGTTGCAAGTACGACTGGTGAAACAGGGGTCAAATTCACCAAAGCCCTTAGAGGGCTGTGCAACGTCATAGCGGTATCTTACGAAGAAATGGATAAAGGATTTAAGGATGAGATAGTAAAATATGGAGGAAGACCTTTAGATAAGACGCATCTTCCCCTACATGCGCATGGAATGGACAGTATTAGAAACAGCTTCTATACACTAGGTCAAGGGTTTAAAGTCTGTGTAGAAGTTATTCTTATAGCTTCAGACCTCGAAGCTTTAAGTGCTGGAGAAGACGTTGTGGCAGTCGCAGGAACGGATAGAGGGTCTGATACCGCTATAGTGGCTAGAGCCTGTAAGACTGGCGATATATTCAGTAAGGATAGATCTAAAAAACTCGAGGTTAGAGAAATACTTGCTATGCCGCTTAAGAAAATGTGGTGGTAGCTCTTACTCGATCTATTTTTCCATTTTTTAATCAATAGTAGAGATTACAAAAATATATAATAGTTGCCCATTTCTTCAATTGAACTAAAAGGACATACATCTAGGAGAATGATTAAACAAAGTTTATGTTTCATTTAGAGGTACGTCTAGGTCTTAGATTCTATGAGTACAGCGTTTACTACACCATCCGAGCTAAGTTTACTTGTTACTCTAGCTAAGCCATGTTCCGTTTCAATTATAGTTCCTTTAGTTATCACTCCTCTTCTATCGTAGTCTTTATTTGACGGGTTTTTAACTACCCGTAAAATCTTACATTTGACAGTCTTGCCAGAAGATGGAACACTTAAATTGACAGCGTTATCTCTAATCACTCTAATTTTTATATTCCCGCCTCTGGTGCGTTCAACCTTTATAACTCTATCGCCCATTTGCGTCTCAACCGGGTATCTGCCCCGCTCGTACTTTCTCCTACCCCTATATGAATGGCTTTTCCCTCCGGTTTTTTTACGCTTGTGAAGGTCGCTGTGCCAGTAAGCCAATAAACCACCTTAGAGAAGGATGACAGATGGCTTATTTAAATGTTAAGAAGTCTTCAGGTAAGTTTTAGCTTTTTCTTCAATGGTTGAAGAAAGTTCTCTTATCGGTATGCCTGTAAGACTTGAAATCTTCTTGAGTTCGTCATACTCAGGTTTAATCCTGAAAACTCTTCCTTCGATGTCTTTAGCTACTTTAACTTTAACTGGGAAATCTACACCATCTATCTGAACGGTTACCGTTTTAAATTCCCTAGGAACGATGAATCTAGGTGTTTTCGTCAATCTAACTCCCAAGGTGCCAGTTTCTCTGAAAATAATGTCTACTACATCGTTGAGATTTTCACAATCAGAAATCACCTTAAGAATGTATCCAGGTCTACTCTTCTTACATGTAACTGGTATGACGCACGCATCTTTCGCCCCATTTTCAACAAGCTTCTCAATAACATGTCCTAAAACTTCCCCTTGAACATCGTCTATATTCGTCTCTAAAACATAGATATCTTCCTGGATATAATGAGGCTGCTGTTCACCATAAATAAGCCTTAAAACATTGGGAACTCCGGGAAGCTCCTTTAAGCCGGCACCATATCCAACTTTAATGGGTTTAATTAAAGGATGTATCTGTGCAACTTCATCTATAATGTTTACGAGTAATGCAACACCAGTCGGGGTTGCAAGCTCCCCCTCAACCGGGCCGCCTTTGAAAGAGTAGCCTCTAGATTTTAAAATTTCA
>JAWCKO010000171.1:1624-3017 GCA_038851915.1 Bathyarchaeia archaeon | reverse complement strand
TATTCTACGGCTCTATCTCCACCAGGCATCGGTATTTGCTCTAAGTGGCCAAATCTGGTGAAAGAGCCATATTTAACGGTTAGAACCTCGCCACCCCATACTGTCCCGTCATTTCCGTATCCGACACCATCGATAGTTATGGCGATTTCTTCAAAATCAGGAGCAGCCTTAAGTTCAGCCATCAGTGATGCCGCGTGGGCATGATGATGCTGTACTTCTAAAAGTTCACAACCGTATGTTTTAATCCATTTTTCAGCCAATATTCTATTCAAATACCTTGGATGCATATCTACAGCCAGCAGAGCTTTAGAGAGATCTACGCCATACGCTCTAACAAGAAAAGTTAACGCTTCCTCCAATTCGACTAACGATGAAACATTTTCCATATCCCCGACGAATTGAGTCGGTATGGCTATATTTTTAAACGCTAAACAGCCCGTGTTCTGGTAGTGGGCTCCGAGGGCGATTACAGGCCTTGAAGTGCTGAAAGGAAGTTTAATCCACATGGGCGCGTAGCCTCTACTTCTACGTATAATTGTGTAGAATTCTCCCGTCTTCCTTACAACGCTATCGTCGACTCTATTGACTATCCTTCGATTATGCATTAGAAGGTAGTCTACAATATCGTTGAGCCTAGACTTTGCTTCATCGTTATCTGTACACATGGGCTCCCCGCTTTCATTACCGCTCGTCATTATTAAGAAGCCGTCTCTAACATTGGATAGCAACAAGTAGTGTAGAGCAGTATATGGAAGCATTACGCCCTGCACCGATAAACCGGGTGCTACGTATTTTGACACGGGACTATTCTCCTTCTCAGGTAGGAGGAGGATGGGTCTTCTAGGCGATTCTAAGAGACTCGCATCTTCATCTGAAAAATCGACTATTTTAGATGTTACGTTTAGGTTTAAAGCCATAATAGCCAACGGCTTTTCATACCTACGCTTCCTCCTCCGAAGCTTTAGAACCACTTCATCGTTTGATGCTAAGCATGCTATGTGGAAGCCGCCTAATCCTTTAACTGCAACTATAAAACCTTCATCTATAAGTTTAGAAGCCTCAAGAATGGGGTTTTCAATACCCATAGGTCCGTTTTTATCCTCAAGCCAAACTTTTGGGCCGCAGTCTGAGCAACAGTTCCCCTGGGCATGGAAACGTCTTATGGTTTCAGGGTTTTCATACTCTTCTAAACAGTTTGAGCACATTGGGAAGTCTCGCATGCTAGTATTCTCCCTATCGTAGGGTATTTTCTCGATCATTGAAAACCTAGGTCCACACCAAGCGCAGCTGTTGAGGGGGTACATAAACCGTCTATTTCCTAAGCTTAAAACCTCAGATAAACAGTCGGAGCACATTCCTATGTCTGGTGGGATCATCGAATAAGCTTCTCGTT
>JAWCKO010000171.1:1082-1614 GCA_038851915.1 Bathyarchaeia archaeon | reverse complement strand
CTATGGAGAAGTCTTTAAAACCTCTAGGCTTGGCTTCATCCACTTTTAAATCGTAGATGTCGGCTGGAGGAGGCTTATCGGTTTTAAGTCTTCTTATAAATTCTCCGATTAGACTTGATGGGCCTTCGAGGACTATCTCAACTTCGCTTCCACCAAGGTTCTTAACGTATCCTTTGAGGTTGAGTTGTTTAGCTAGCCTGTAGACGAAAGGTCTAAATCCGACACCTTGAACGACACCCGTGACTGTTGCTCTAACGCTCTTCATGTTTAACATATCCTCGGAACTATTTCACCAGTAGGCGGCTCTAGTACTCTCAACCCACCTATTTCGCTTCGAATTATAACTAAACCTTGAAACTTTTCATCCTTCTGAACCTCCCCTATGATGGCGGCGTCGTAAAAGCCTAAGTTTCTTACAAACTCTAAGACTTCTTCTGCGACGTCTCTATCAACGGCTAAAACTGCTACGCCTTCTGAAGCCAAGTGCAATGGGTCGACTCCGAGCATTTCAGAGTACTTTCTAACCGGGTCT
>JAWCKO010000171.1:0-1072 GCA_038851915.1 Bathyarchaeia archaeon | reverse complement strand
GTTAAGAAGCATAGATAAGCCTCCTCTGGTTGGGTCGCCAGCGGCTTTTACAACGTTTGGGAAACGCTTCATTAGGGGTTTGAATAGCCCTGTGAGGGGTTTGACATCGCTTTTAAGTAAATCTATGTTCAATCTATGCTGGAGCGCCATTATTGTTGCACCATGTTCTCCTAAGCAACCAGATACGATTATTCGATTGCCGGGTTGAATGTTTAAATCAACTATGGGTTTTTCCGAGATTCCAATTCCAGTTGTCGATATGACTATTTTGTCGACGTGGCCTCTAGGCATGACTTTAAAATCTCCCCCTATCAGTGCAATGTTTTCGGCGGTGAGTGTTTCAACCATAGAGTCGATTATACGTTTTAACACGTCTATGGGGAGGCCTTCTTCGACGACTATAGTATCTAGCATCGCTATTGGATGGCCGCCCATAACTAGAACGTCATTTATAGAGCCGCATGCCGCAAGCTTGCCTATGTCCCCTCCTGGGAAGAATATGGGTGAAACCGTGTACGAGTCTGTTGAAACGACTAGGAATTTTCCATCTTTAATGGGGATTAGAGCGCTATCATCTGGATGGTCTATTCCAAGGCCTCCCTTGACTTTTTTAAGTCTATTCTCAACTCTGCTGAAAATCATGTTTTCCAAAAGCTCAGCCGTCTCTTTTCCACCAGCTCCATGAGCTAGGGTGATCTTACTCATGGCTAACATCACCAAATACTTCGGATCTCAGTTCTCTGTAGTATTGTTTAACCTCTTCTTCGTTTAAACCGTCTTCTTTAGCCTGTTGAATAGCCATGTCCATGTATGCCTCTAAAACCTTCACTGCTTCTTCTCGGTCTATCTTAGAGATCGCTATTCCTGCGTGTACGATTACGTAGTCTCCGTTTCTCAAATCACTAATGGCGGTTAGAACCTCTCTTTTGATGCCTCCTCCGAAATCTACATATGCTTTAAAACCTTCTACTTTTAAGACTTTAGCTGGAACACCCAAACACATATTTAACCACCTAGTTTTTCAAGTTAAGATGGCCTCCGAATCTAGCCCATATTGAGCATGTTCCTTCAG
>JAWCKO010000170.1:0-3019 GCA_038851915.1 Bathyarchaeia archaeon | reverse complement strand
CGGTAAGCCATTCGACGAGACTGTGATAGGCGTAACATATAGCTCTACAACATTCGCTAGCACGCCCTCAAGCATCTTCTCAACAGCTACCCTATGAGGCGATCCCCTCACAACATATTCTACTAGAACTCCGGCGTCAACCACGTACTTCTCTAAGGATTCTCTTAGACTTCTCCTCCTCAAGCCTTCTCTCCTCGCCGAGCAGATTCTCAATGATTTCGGGGTCTATATCGACGACCTTCGGTTTGAGTGGTCTTATCACTATCTCACCCTCCTTAGTTTCAACAGACACCTCACCCTCGCCTATACCAGCAGCCTCCCTTAAGGGCTTCGGCAGTATTAGCACGCCTTTCTTCCTAACTTTCAGTACAACTTTAACCATATTTTCACCAATAACAGGGTTAGCTAACTTATAAAGTTTAACTTATGGGAAATTTCACCAACTCATTTTAGATAAACTTTATATCTCTTATCTTTAAGGTATTGCTCCTAATGTGAGCATAACTAGGTTACATCTAATACCTACATCACTCTAGCGCATCACAGAATATACGCCAAAATTTAGGTTAAATACTGTTTATTCCGATGGAAGCAGCAGGTAGTCGTTTATGGTGCGGGGGGTGGGATTCGAACCCACGGAGGCCTACGCCACAGGATTTCTGATCTAGCCCCTTTTTTATTGTTGAGATCTTAAGTCCTGCGCCTTTGTCCTGACTCGGCAACCCCCGCTCTGTTTATATTTTGTAGTTTCTTAAGTTTAAGTTTTTCCTAATTTTAAACCATCACAAAATGATAAAGCTTATATATAACTTTTTTAAATCAATTTTTCTACCTGAAAGTTGGCTCTCCTTCTAGGCTGGGTTGTTTGGAGGAGTTGCCATTTTGAGAGGAAGAAGCTATGAGCGTTATCGATGTCAAGAGAAGTGGCTTAGACGATTCTTCTAGTGGAAAGACTAAAGGATCCACTTCTAAGGTTGAAGCTTGTCCAGAGTGCGGTGGCACAGACTTTGTTATGGACTATGAGAAGGGTGAAACTGTCTGTAGGAATTGTGGGCTTGTGATAAGTAGTCATCTTATGAATCAGGGTCCTGAGTGGAGGGCTTTTACGCAGGAGGAGAGGGAGGAGAGGGCTAGAGTCGGAATACCTATATCGTACTCCGTCCATGATAAGGGTCTTTCGACCGTTATAACTAGGATCAATAGGGATGCCTTTGGACGCGAACTACCGCTAGATATGAGGCTTAGAATGCTTAGACTTAGACGTTGGCAGATAAGAAGCAGGGTCCACTCTTCTATTGAACGTAACCTAAGCCAAGCAATGGCTGAACTCGACAGATTATCGGATAAGCTTCATATTCCACCGCTTGTTAAGGAGAAAGCAGCCCTCATCTACAGGAAGGCTTTAGATAAGGGTTTAGTCAGAGGTAGGAGTATAGCAGCTATCGCGGCTGCAGCCCTGTATGCAGCCTGCCGTCAAACGGAAACCCCTAGAACCCTTAAAGAGGTTGCAGATGTTAGTATAATTCCTAAGAAGGACATAGCTCGATGTTATAGGCTTCTACTTAAAGAGCTTGACATAGTGATGCCTATAGCTGACCCGATTAAATGCGTATCGAAAATAGCCTCTAAGATCGATGTTAGCGAGAAGTGTCAACAGCTAGCCATAGATATACTTAAGAGGGCTCAAGATGTTAAAGCGGCTTCAGGTAAAGACCCTATGGGTTTAGCGGCTGCGGCATTGTATATGGCGTGTACGTTGGAGAAGGAGAAGAAGACTCAGAAGGAGGTGGCTGAGGCTGCTAACGTTACAGAGGTTACTATCCGCAATAGATATAACGGTTTAAAGAGGTCTTTAGGTTTGAATATTTAGTTTTATCGCTATTCGATTTCTATGTTGGCTTCTGGAAACCCCATTTTAGTGAGGTAGCTTCTAACTTTATCTCTATGATCCCCTTGGAGAATGATTTTATTTTCTTTAGCTGTCCCACCGCATGCACATATTGTTTTAAGGTCTTGAGCCATTTTCCTAAGGTTTATGTTTTTATCGTTTATACCTTCAACTACTGTTGTTAATTTTCCATATCTACGCTTTTCGAGTTTTATTAGAACCTTCTGCTGTTCCTTACTGAGGGTTCCACACACGCATAGGTCCTTCGGTAAACCGCATACCTTACAAATTTCCTGCATTCCTTTCCTCCTTAGATCAGAAATAGATGATGTGGATCATCAATATAAAACTTTTCAATCGTGTCTACGTCTTAGGATTTCAACGCCGGGTAGTTTCTCCCCGGTAATGTACTCTATGAAGGCTCCACCGGCTAAGCTTACATAGTTAAACCTATCGTATAGGTTAAGCTTCCTTAGAACGGCTGCAGTATCTCCTCCACCGGCAACCTTATAGGCTTTGCTTAAAGCGACTGCTTCAAAAACTCTTCGGCTTCCATCTATGAAGGCTTCTCTCTCATAGACTCCTAGCGGTCCGCTTACAAGTATAGACTTGGCGTTTGCTATAAGCCTCTTGTATGTGTCTGCTGTTTCAACGCCTATATCCATTATGGGTTTTTCAGAAGGCAGCTTGGAAACATTTACTTCAACTCTTCTTCCGTCTACGTCTAGTGCGACATCTACTGGAAGTTTAATTCTACCTCCATATTCTTCCAATAGCTCCTTAGCTTTAGGGATTAACTCGTAGAGCTTCCTACGTTTAAGTACTTCAACGTTTACATCGCCAAGGTTTACGCCTTTAGCCGCTAGGAAAAGCTGGCTTACCAGTCCTCCGGTTAAAATAGAATCCGCTATGTTGTTTCTAAGCATGTATTCAACTATTGTTACGGTTTTCTCTGCTTTAGCCCCGCCTAGGATGCATATCATAGGCTTCTCAGGCTTTTCGAAAACCTTTGAAAGTGCTTTAAGCTCCCCCTCCATAACCCTACCTGCGCAAACCGGCTTGACTGGTGCAAAACCTACGACTGAGCAGTGTCCCCTATGGGCTACTGAGAAATCGTCTAAAACGAATACA
>JAWCKO010000169.1:0-3040 GCA_038851915.1 Bathyarchaeia archaeon | reverse complement strand
TTATCGAAGGCTTTAGAACCGCTTTAGTTGAGAAGGCAGTAGATGTAGCTTTGAAAGCTGTAAATTCAGAGGATAAGAATGTACATGTGAAAATAGAGTCTGACCTACCAGTATCGGTTGGTTTAGGCTCTTCAGCAGCCACAGCTTCAGCCATTATAGCTGCTATAGCTGGTTTATTTGGAGTTAAACTGTCTAAAGATGAGCTCCTTAACATGGCTTTAGAATGTGAGAAAACAGTTCACGTAAACCCTTCAGGTATAGACCCCGCAGTATCGGTTAATGGTGGAGCTATACTGTATCGGCGTGGAGTAGGAATTAAACAGGTAAAGTTGAGAGAAGGCTTTACACTTATCATAGGAAACACAGGAGAAGGAAGATCCACTGGGGTTATGGTTGAAAAAGTTAGAGCTTTCACTGAGAAGAGGAGAGACGTTATGGATGGTCTTAGAAAGACGTACTCGTCAACGGTTTTAAGAGCTTTAGAAGCACTTGAAAAGGGAGATTTTGAGGAGCTTGGTATTCTTATGAACATAAACCACGGTTTACTCGAAGCCCTAGGTGTTTCAAATTTCAAGCTTAATAAACTCGTATATGCATCTAGGGAGGCTGGGGCTTTAGGAGCTAAATTGACCGGAGGAGGAGGGGGAGGATGTATGATAGCCTTAGCGCCTAAAGATCGTTTAAAATCCGTTGTAGAAGCCATAGTGCGGGCCGGAGGAGAACCCATGATTGCCCCAATATCTAAGGTGGGTGTCATATATGACGGTTGAAGCCATAGTTAAGCTCGGCGGTAGCGTTATAACGTTCAAAGATAGACTTATGATGGTTAATCATAGGGCTTTAAATAGGCTTGCAGGTGAGATTTCGGCTTCCAAGTTGAAGAGGATCGTAATAGTGCATGGAGGCGGATCCTTTGGCCATCCCCTAGCTTCAAAATATAAGCTTAATGAAAAATTTACGGGCTCAGAGGAGCAGATTAGGGGGTTTACGATTACACATAGAGCTATGCTTAAACTTAATGAGAAAGTTTTAGAAGCGTTAGAAAGTAAAGGGTTAGAAGTTGTTCCACTTCCACCTTTAGCTTTCGTAACGTTGGCATCAGGTGGTTTGAAGGGCATGTTCTACGAGCCCTTTATAAATGCCTTAAATATGAATTTAACACCAGTGACGTTTGGAGACGTTGTATTCGACTCTGATAGAGTATTCTCAATAATATCTGGCGATTTATTAATGTCTGAACTATCACGTAAACTTCAACCTTTAAAAGCCATATTTACAATAGACGTTGATGGATTATACGTAGATGATCCTAAACATAACCCTGATGTAGAGTTCATAGCCGAGGCTACTGTTGCTGAAGTAGAGTCTCTTCTAAATAGATTAAGCTTTAGATCGTCTGATGTCACTGGTGGTATGCGTTTTAAACTCAAACAGGCTTGTGAGATAGCACGTAGAGGTGCAGATGTTTACATAATTAATGGATTGAAACCCGGTAGACTTTTTAAAGCTCTCAAGGGTGAAAAAGTTAGAGGCACGTTGATAAAAGGTGTTCAGTAGTGGATTCCATCGGTAAGAGAAAGAGCGACCATATACGTATCTGCTCTGAGAAAGCGGTTGAAGCAAGGACTATCACAACCGGCTTTGAAAATGTATATTTGATTCATAGATGTCTTCCAGAGTTGGAGTTTGAAAAGCTAAACCTTTCCGTTGAGTTTCTGGGCTTTAAGTTTAAAGCTCCAATAATGATTTCAGCGATGACTGGTGGAACAGCTGAAGCAACTAAGATAAATGCTAACTTAGCTAAAGCTGCTGAGGAACTTGGTATAGGTATGTGTCTTGGAAGTGGTAGAGCATACCTTGAAAACTCAAGTTTTATCTACTCTTTTAAAGTAGCGAGAGAGAATGCAAAACACATATTCATTTCAGCCAACATAGGTTTCCAAGAGCTTTTAACATACTCATACGTTGAGTTGAAGAAGTTGGTTGAAATGCTTGAAGCAGATGCTTTAACTGTTCACCTAAATCCCCTCCATGAGCTTCTCCAACATGATGGCACACAGATGTTCAGAGGCATTTTAAATAGACTTAGAGAATTGAAATTACACATTGAATACCCATTGATAGTTAAGGAAGTCGGGTCCGGCATATGCAGAGAAGATTCTGAGCTTTTAGCATCTACGGGTGTTGATGCAATTGAAGCCTCTGGGGCTGGTGGAACAAGTTGGGCTGGCGTAGAGTACTATAGAAGCGTGGAGGCGGGTGAGGAAGAGAAAGCCGAGCTCTCTAAAACCTTCTGGGATTGGGGTATACCAACAGCCATCTCCATACTCGAAGTAAGGTCAGCTGTAAATACTCCGCTAGTTGTATCTGGAGGCATTCGAAGCGGTTTAGATGTTGCTAAAGCTCTGGTCTTAGGAGCAGATTTAACTGGTTTAGCGCTCCCCCTACTTAAACCTGCCATAGAGAGCTGGGAGAGAGTGTTGGAGTTTTTAAAGAGGATACGCGAAGAGTTGAAGTTAGCTATGGTTTTAACTGGTTCAGAGAGAATAGAAGATCTTAAAAAGAAACCGTATATTCTAACTGGTTTCGTTAGAGAGTGGGCTATGTCAAGAAGGTTAAAGGTTAGGTGTGAGCGATGGTAAACCTTATGAGTGAAATATCTACAATCTCTGAGAAAGTTTCCAACGGAATATCTAAGGTTATGGTAGAGCTTAACATCCCCGAGATTTTACGCGAGTCAAGTTACCATCTTCTAAAAGCTGGCGGTAAACGGCTTAGACCGTTTATGCTGGTTAAGTCTTACGAGGCATGCGGTGGAATCGGTTCTAAGCCGTATCCAGCTGCTGTAGCTGTTGAGATACTGCACACGTTTACGTTGATTCACGACGATATAATTGACCACGATGAAACTAGAAGGGGAGTATCAACTGTTCACGTCCTCTGGGGCATTCCTCAAGCCATAATCTCAGGAGATATGCTTTTCGCATTAGTCTATAAAATCCTCTCTAAAAGTCTGAAGGCTGAAGGTGTTAGAGATTCT
>JAWCKO010000168.1:0-3052 GCA_038851915.1 Bathyarchaeia archaeon | reverse complement strand
AAAGCCTCAAATACTTCCCATCCCTTCAAAACAACCATAGTTGACTTTTCAACTACAATAGGTTCTCTAACGCATTTTTCACAGAGGATTCGACTGTACGTAGGGATTACAATCTTCAAATCTACGTTTACTGGCTGTTTCACTTCGTTTATCCCCACGTTTTTGATCCTACCCTTCGACATAACGGCGTTATATTTAACCCTCAAACTTAAAAACTTTTAGAAAACCAGTAACTGTCGATTAACTCTAAATATGAGGCGCTACGTTTAAAATCGTAAACTCTCTACATAGAAATCAAAAGTTTTTCTTCACAACACTCGTAAATTACTCTAGAAGAGCCTCTATCTTAAGGAGAGGTGTAAATCTAAGCTGGAGGGGAGGAATTGGAGGCTTTTAAGAAAGTCAAGTGTAAGAGATGCGGCGTAGTTAAAGAAGGCGTTTATCTACCGAGTTACAATTTAAAGCTTTGCCTAGACTGCTTCCAACTCTTCTTCGAGAATAAAACTCAAAAGACCATTGAAAAGTTTAAAATGTTTTCAAAAAACGATAAAATCGCAGTCGCTATCTCAGGAGGGAAGGATAGCACAGCTTTAGCTAAATCCTTAAAAAACCTAGGGTACAACATCCATCTCGTTCACATCAACTGTCAAATAGAAGAAGAAAACTACTCAAAGAACTGCCAAGAAACAGTTGAAAAATTCGCTGAAGAGGAAAACCTCCCCCTTACGATTCTAGATTTCAAGAAAGAGGTCGAAGTAGACGTAAAACTAGCGGCAAAAATAGCAAGTAAAGAAATATGCGCCCTCTGTGGAATGGTGAAAAGGTATCTTCTAAATAGAGAAGCCGCAGAGTTTGACGTCCTCGTCACTGGACATACTTTAGACGATGAAGCAGCAAACCTCCTATCCTCCCTAATATTCTGGAGAGAATTCTTAGAGAGACAGTGGCCAGTATTGAGAGAAGAAGGGCCTCTTAAAAAGAGGGCTAAACCCCTCTGTCTAACTTTCGAACGTGAAACAAAACTTTACTGCGATATTTTAAAGCTTCCATATGTAAAAAACCCATGCCCTCTTAGAGGTGGAACCTACGTCTTCTTCAAAAAGATAATTCAAGAAGTGGAAAGAGAAGCTTGGACTTACACCTAGGAAGGAAAACCTAATGCCCTGTAGAAACTGCGGATATTTAACTGTAGCTGAAGTCTGTAGCTTCTGTAGATTGAAAGAAAAAGTTAAAGACTATCTAGCTTCAAAAGCAGTATGGTCTAACCACCGACTATCGCAGGCATTATCGTCACTTCATCCCCCTCGTTAAGAAGATAGTCAGATTTCACAGCTCTGCCGTTCACAAGAATAATCTCCTGTGTTAAATCAAAGCCTTTAATACGTTCAGAAAGTTTACCCATGAGGTCTTTTACGGTAGACTTATCTTCGATTTCCACTTCTAACCTGCTGCCGAGTTTTTGAGCCATAAACCCGTACATATTAACTTTGACCTTCAACCTTAAACTACCTACGCTTCGGTCTATTATAAGCATTTTCCAACTGAAGGTGAAGATTTATACTTAAATAGTAAAAGTCTAATTTATGACACTATCAGCCTATGAACTTGAACGCTATGATAGACAAATCCGTATACCAGACTTCGGATTGGAAGGTCAGATTAGACTTAAAAACTCTAAGGTTGCCGTCGTTGGGATTGGAGGATTGGGTTGTTTAGCATCAATATACTTAGCAGCTGCAGGAGTTGGCAAACTAATACTCATAGATAAAGAAAGATTTGAACTAAACAATTTAAACAGACAGATACTGGGATACCCGTCAGACTTAGGGAAGCTAAAGGTAGAGGTTGCAAAAATTAAACTTGAAGAGTTTAACCCCAATGTTGAAGTTGAAGCTCTTCCAGTTGAATTGTCTGAGAAAAACATAGCAGACACTATAGGCCATGTTGATGTTGTCGTAGATTGTCTAGACAACTGGAGAACCAGATTTCTCATAAACGACTACTGTGTATCGGAAAACATCTGCTTTGTTCACGCAGCTGTTTCAGAACTATATGGACAGATTACGACGATAATGCCTAGAAAAGGTCCATGTCTTAGATGTGTCCTCTACAGAATTCCAACAGTGGAAACCGAAGTCATCCCAATACTAGGAGCAGTTCCAGCGACATTAGCTTCCCTTGAAGTTTTAGAGACGATAAAACTACTGACGGGAATAGGAGAGCCTCTAGTTGGAAGAATGCTTTTCATAGATTTAAGGAGGATGAGCTTCGACACGATTCAACTATCTAGAAGAAACGACTGCCCTACATGTAGTGGAACGACAGCTTAAAATAAAACCTCTCTCCTCTTAAAAGTAGAAGATGAAGGTTAAAATCAAATACTTTGCATATTTAAGGGAAATCACGGGAAAACGTGAGGATTTAGTCGAATTAGAAGAAGACACATCTGTCGGAAAACTCTTAGAAGCACTTTCAAACAAATACGGAGAAAAGTTTAGAGAATATATTTATGGACTCGGCGAATTTGAAGGAGTATCTCTAAACTTTCTACTAAACGGAAGAAACATATCACTCGATAAAATGTTTGAAACAAAACTTCAAGATGGAGATGTCTTATCTATCCTTCCACCCGTAGCAGGAGGATAGACGTACTTCAACATCTACGTAAATATCTCAGACCTTCAGCATACCAACAGCCTTCGCAAACTTATTATAACTATATTGTAGTTATATGTAGTTACTCGGCTGATGTTCATGTTAAACGTTGAACACATACGTAGAGACTTCCCAATGCTCTCACTAAGCAGGGAAGACGGCAAGCCCATAATCTACTTAGACAACGCCGCTACAACCTTTAAACCACGTCAGGTTATAAATGCCATAGTCTGCTACTATGAACGTTATACAGCCAACGTACATAGAGGCCTATACAAGCTATCCCAAGAAGCGACCACACTATATGAAAACTCTAGAGAGACCATCGCAAAATTCATAAACGCCGATCCGAGTGAAATAGTCTTCACGAAAAACGCTACTGAAGGCATTAATATAG
>JAWCKO010000167.1:0-3074 GCA_038851915.1 Bathyarchaeia archaeon | reverse complement strand
AGCGTTTTTAAGCAGACTCCTGAAGCTAAACCCTCACGTTGAACATCGGTGTACAGTATACCCCAGAACATACTGGGGTCCAGTTTCTCAACTGCTTCATATACTGTGACCCCCGTTGTTTCAGTCCAACCTCTCTTAACGATTAAACCTGACTTGGCATCTAAAGCCACCATGGTCTTATCGGGACCCACAGCTTCAACTATCTTCTTGAAAAGTTTCAGGTCTTCAAATACTACCGTTCCAAGGATTATACGATGCGCACCAGCCTTCATGAAATATAGAGCGTCTTCAACGGATCTTATTCCTCCGCCCACTTGAACTGGAACGGCTACTTTTTCAATGATTTCGAAGACCACAGACCTATTTATGCCTGAACCGTCTATTGCACCATTTAAATCCACCACGTGCAAGAGGGGGGCGCCTTCTCTAATCCAGTACTTAGCCATAGTGATAGGGTCTAAGGAGAGCCCCAGACCAGTTCCGGGCTTTCCCTGAATGAGTTTTACACATCTACCATCTTTAAGGTCTATAGACGGCGCTACAATCATGGGATAACCCTCTCTATAGGCATCACTAGAAGGTCACGTGCACCAGACTTCTTAGCGAGATTTATTATCTTGTAGACTTCATCTTCATCTATAACCGTGTAAACTTCCCACATTCTCTCTTCAGCCTTCACTTCTGCGACGGTAGGACCTGCCATAGCCGGTAGAACTGCTAAAACTTTACCTAGAAACTTATCGGGCACATTCATCATGAGAAGCTTCTTACCCTTAGCTTTGAGAACACTTTCAAGAGCAAGTTTAACCTCCATGATTTTATCGTTTTTAGCTTTCAAGCTACTTCTATTCGCTATTAAACGTGATGAAGATTCGAGGAGAACATCTATGGGCTTTAAACCATGAGTCTTTAAAGTAGTACCTGTGCTTGAAACATCTACGATAGCATCTGCTACGTTTAAATGGGGCATAACTTCAGCAGCACCTGTAATCGGTATGACTTCGACCTTTAGGTTGAGACGATTAAAAAACTTTGAAGCTATGTTGACGTATTTTGTCGCAATCTTAAGCCCGGGTTTTAAATCGCGGACAGTTTCAATCCCAGAGGCTTCTTTCACAGCTAGCACGATGGAGGCTCTTCCAAACTTTAAATCAAGTAGATCTTCAACGTCCGCGTTTGCTTCAACAACGTAATCGTAGCCTGTTATCCCTAGGTCTGCAGCCCCCAATTCAACAAGCCTAGGTATGTCGGCAGCTCTAGCGAATATTATATCTAGTTCAGAATCGCTTGTTCTACCGTAGAGTTTCCCTTTATCTAGAATTCTTATACCTGCTTCAGCCAATATATCTAAAGCTGGCTTATGCAGTCTACCTTTATTCGGTAGTGCGAGTATTACATTATCCATGTACTAATCACCTTTTAAACCTAAAACCTTCTTCAAAGCCTCAATAAGCATAGCATTCTCATAATCTGTTCCAACGGTTACCCTTATAAAATCTCCTTGAAAACCGCTTAGAACACCTATTACTCTGACGGAAATACCTTGTTTGAGAAGCCCAGTTGAAATCTGTCTTGAAGACAGCCCTGAGCCTGTTACGTCTATAAGAATGAAGTTTGCCTCTGAAGGATATGGTTTGATTTGTTTAAATTGCTTCAACGATTCATATAATGAATCTCTAGCCTTTCTAATAGCTTCAATTCTAAAATCCACTATGTGCCTGTTTTCAAGAAGCGTTAAAGCGGCTTCTTGAGCAATTAGGGAAACATTGTAGGGTGGTTTAACTTTTAAAAGGTTTTCCACCACTTGCTTTGAAGCAAGGCCGTACCCTATTCTCAATCCAGCTAATCCATACGCCTTCGAGAAAGTCCTAAGTATTATCAAGTTTTCATAGTCTCTGAGGAGGTTTAGAGCGGTTTTGGCTGAGAATTCATAATAGGCTTCATCTACAACCGTTAAAACAGCCATTTTAAGCACTTCTTCAATCTCTTCTAAAGATGGGCCTAGCCCAGTTGGATTGTTCGGATTCGGCATAAAGAATACTTCAATGTCTTTAGATGATAGTGTTTGGATAAAAGCATCTAAATTGAATGTGAAATCCGGGTTTAGAGGAATCTTTACTACAGAACCTCCGGCTGTCACAGTGAACCTCTCATACATTGGGAAAGTCGGATGTAGAACCGCTACATTAGCACCTTCGTAAACGTAGGCCTTAACTATAAGATCTATAAGCTCGTCTGAACCTGCTCCTAGAATAACGTTACCATCATTTAAACCGTTGAGTTTAGCTATTGCTTCTCTAAGCTTTTTAGGCTCTGGCGGGTAACGGTTTATGTAATTTAAAACTCTATTTATGGCTTCTATGACTTCTTGAGGCGGCGGATACGGATTTTCATTAGCATCCAGCTTAGTGACATCTTTCATAAGAGGCTTTTCCTCGTAGAGTGTTTCGGGAAGTTTCTTCAACGTTTTCAAGCACTCTTCCTCCTGTGGGAAAATTGTGGGATAAGAAATCAATATATCCCACAATTTATAAATTTTACTAACTCATTAGGTATTGAAGGGACTATGCGGATAGCCAGTATTCAGAAAATAGATGATAAAGGAAGGGTCTCAATACCATTAAAGGTTAGAGAGGCTTTAGGTTTGAAAGATGGCATGAGGATTCTTCTAATCGCAGACGTTGAAGAGAGAAAGATTGCTATAAACCCCTTTGCAGATCCTGATGCTAAACTTGTAGAGTTTAAGATAAGCCTTAACGATGTGCCTGGAGCTTTAGCAAGAGCCGCTTCAATACTTGCAAAGAATGCTATAGACCTCCTATTTTCAGAGTCTAGAACTTTAAGGCGGGGGGAGTATGCTGAGTGGATTGCAATAGCAGATTACTCGAAATGTATAAAACCTCTTAAGAAGATTGAAGAGGAGCTTATAAGCGAGAAATGTATTAAAGCTGTGGAGTATAAGCTTTTAGAGTAAGTGATCCGTAATGGTTAAAGTTCTACAGTATGGCATTGGGTCAATAGGTTCAAAAGTAACAAAGGCTTTAGTTTTAAAGCCCTGGGTTGAAATTGTAGGA
>JAWCKO010000166.1:0-3081 GCA_038851915.1 Bathyarchaeia archaeon | reverse complement strand
AATACAAGAGTCTCAGTGAACTTGTGTGCCTGAATTCCTCGACTTATACATGCAGGACCTTGCGGTTAAGAAAGTGTGGATAGATGAAGCTTATTCTAAACCAACTTCATCCACTCTCGCAATTCACCTTAGAGGGGAGTTTGAAAAATATTGGAGGTTTAAAGAACTCCCAAAATCTTCATCCGATGAATTTAGAGTTCTTGCAGTAGACGGTAGCCTACAGTACACCGTTATGTCTAACGGCGGCATTTTCTACGTCGTAAGAGCTCTCGCTCTGTCGAATACCAATGTCAAATTCAGAAGTGTACATACGGGTTTCGACTACAGCTCCGATGAAAATTTCAGAGCGGTTGTTGGTAAAATGATGGAGTGGTTGGAGCATAGAGTCGTTTTAGAAGCGCTTAAAGAGGGTTTTGAAGGCTATATTCTCATAGATGGCTCCATCTATGGGCGTTTAGCACACATTCCTCTCGAAGTAGACTCAGCGTACAGTAGGGATTTCATGGTAAGGTACTTTGAAACACTGATCAAACTTTTCCAAACTGCGAAAGAAAGAAGAGCCCCTATAATTGGGTTGAGTAAGGAGAGTAGATCTTCATTCTTCAGAGAGTTTTTAATGAGGAGTATAATCTTTAGACTGGCTGAGGAGTTTAATTTAAACGTATTGGAAGTTGAAAAATATCTAAGCATGGCTTTAGATAGGAAGAGGCTTAGTAGCATATTGGGTAGAATTCCTATGCCCATTAGAGAGTTTATAATAGAGTATGCTACTCTCAAGCCGGATTTCCTAATTATAATGAGCTATGCTAGAAAACCTGGACACAGTATGCCTTTAATTTTAAGCCCTCCCTCTGGGGCTAGAAAAGCCTATAGATTAATCGATACAGACCCTGTGAAATACCTACAGTTGACCCATCCAATATCTTCGGAGGATGCTGATTTCATCAAATGGGCGTCGCACGTTATTGAACAACTACCGAAACTACCAGCGGTTGTTTCATTCTACGTTCTTCCGTCAAGTTTTGACACGCCCATGAGGGTGGATGCTCCAGCATGGGTTTTTGGAATAGAGAAGAATACCTCTGAAGTCGATTTTAGTGAAGCTATTGACGTAGATATAGATGATGTTTTGAGATTAATATCAGCAGGTTACGGTGGCTTAGAAGACTACAACATATGGTTGACAGCCGTCCACAGAAGAGTAAAGCTCGGAAGAAAGACTTTCGAACGTATATACCTCCCCAAGTTTGAAGAAATAGTCGGTAGAACTGCTACTCCAAGGGGGTATAGACGTGTCAGATTCCCATGAGCAGTTGGAGCGTTTAGGCTATGTGATTGGAGAGGCAAGTCCATCCCAATTCTACTTCATAGCGGATGAGGATAAACATCCACCTAGATGGGAGTACGTAGTTGTAAAATCTAGGGAGGTTGTCGATGGGTTTGAATTCGAAGTTCCGATAATAGCGCAAATATATGAGATAACGTCGTTAAGCTTAGCCTTAGACCTTGAAAACAAACCCAATCTTGAGGCTGCTGAGAGGCTGATAAAAGCTCAACTCGTAGATAGGAGGCTTATATCTAAAGCGAGAGTCCTCGGGTTTGCATTGAAAGGAGAGGTTTTACAGCCTAGGAGGGCGATTCACCCAGGTAATGTAGTATATAGAGCCCCTTCAAACCTTTTAAGCGAATTCTACTCTTACCCGCCTGAGGAAGGACTACATATAGGCTACTTGATAACTAGGTCCGATGTCCCCGTAAGCATCTCAATAAAGGGCTTTAGAAGACATTTAGCCATACTTGCACAGACTGGAGCTGGTAAAAGCTACGCAGCTGGTGTTTTACTTGAAGAGCTGCTTAAAAAAGGTGCGACGATTATAGTCTTAGATCCACATGCAGATTACGTATTCATATCCCGTAAGAGAGCAGGGGGAATATTCTCCAGTAGAATCACAGTGTTTAGAACACGTGAAAGCATAGGAAGGTATGGTGAGGAGCAGATAGGTAGAGTAGAGACTTATGAGGTAAAGTTTTCAGACCTATCAATAGATGAAATTACAACGGTTTGCGGAATAAGCGAGTCGTGGACCAATATAGTTAACGCCATCGGGAAAGTGCTCGGCAAACTCAAGGAAGAGGGAGACTATAGACTAGACGACCTCATAAATAGACTTGAGAAGGCTGGAGATCAACATTCTCTAGCCGCTTTAAAGTACGTGAGAAGACTACAGAGGATAAGAGTTTTCGGAGATGTTACTACCGACATCTATAGACTGCTTAAGCCTCAACATATATCGGTGGTTGACCTTTCAGGCCTTGATGACGAAGTTGCAGATTACATGGCGTTTAGAATCCTCAACGATGCTTTCGAAGTGGTAAGAGCTCAAAAGTACAGCTACCCAGTTTTCCTCTTCATCGAGGAAGCACATAGATTCATACCCAACAGAGAGAAAACCTTATCGAAGAACGTCATAAAGAAGGTCGCAGCTGAAGGTAGGAAGTTTGGCCTCTTTCTAACGGTGATCACTCAAAGACCGCATAAGATAGACCCCGACGTTTTAAGCCAGTGCAACAGTCAGATAATTCTCAGGATGACAAATCCGGAAGATCAAGACGCAGTTAGAAAAAGCTCTGAAAGGATGAGCGAAGACCTTTTGAAGGACCTCCCCGGTCTCAACGTGGGGGAAGCCATCGTAGTGGGTGAAGCCACTAAGGCACCGGTCATGGTGAAGGTTAGAAGTAGAGAAACAGTAGAAGGTGGTGCCGACATAGACATAATCAGTAAGCTTAAGGAGGCTATTAAAGAAGTGGAAAATGAAAGCACTTCTCTACTTGAAAAAGTGGATAGGGAGAGGAAGCTGATAAAAAGTATTGTTGAAGGTGTTTGACTTTGAGGGTTGCACACGTATCAGACACGCATCTTGGAAGAAGACAGTACAACTTAGATGAAAGGGAAAACGACATATACGATGTATTTAACGAAATAGTGGAGAGAATTCTTGAAGAACGTGTTGATGTTTTCATACACTCTGGAGACCTCTTCGATTCCCCAACTCCTCCAATAAAGGCTTTAAAAAACTTCAA
>JAWCKO010000165.1:1456-3082 GCA_038851915.1 Bathyarchaeia archaeon | reverse complement strand
CTTGGAGATCTTATAGTTTATGTTCACGCCTCGGATAACGATGGTAGAGACAACTACCACTTAGGCATAGGTAAGGGGACAATAGATTGGACTGGCGTTTTAAAAGCTCTTAAAAAGCACGGGTTTAAAGGCTTCATAGGTCTAGATATAGGTCACGTTTCGAATATAGAGAAGGAGTATGTGGAAAGTAAGGTTAAACTCGAACAGCTTATAGAGGAGGTAGGCCTATGAGTTTAATGCCCTACGATGGTGAGTTGAAGCCTGCTCCCATCCTTAGAGTAGACGGCCACGTCTTCCAACCCTCTATACGGATGTGCAACTATCATCATTATCCATCCATACGTGTTGTTTAAATCCTCGACTGAAGGATTTAAAACCCCAGATGGGTGGCTGTGAACAGTTCCAACTATGGAGAAGTCTATGGGGAGATAAGCCAACGGTATTATGGAGAATCCCCTTCCATGTGATGCCAAGGGTGGTATGAGGACTTCCCTAATGGTTATAGATTCTTTTTCAACCTTTCCTCTTAGAAGAAGTATGGCTTCCCTTGGATGAAGAGTAAGTGCATAAGTCAATATGCTGTCGAAAGCCTCCCTCAACATTTTAACTTTCAAATATCCCTCTCCGTAAGCTCTTCAACAGCTTCTTTAATCCTCTCCAACCCCTCTTTTATCTTCTCCATAGAAGTAGCATATGAAAACCTCAAATAACCTTCCCCACCATAGCCGAATGCAGATCCATAAAGTGTTGCGACTTTAGCTTCTTTGAGAAGGTATTCTACGAGTTCAGTATCCTCCAATCCTATACGTTTAACGTTTACGAAGGCGTAGAAGGCTCCTAAGGGTTTTCTACAACTAAACCCTTCGATCTTGTTGAGACCGTCTACTATTACATCTCTTCTACGTTTATACTCTTCAACCATTCTCTTTATGAAGTCCTGCGGACCTTTAAGCGCCTCTATTGAAGCCCTCTGTATAAACGATGGTACACATGATACTACGTTATTCTGGAGGACTACCATGTGGTTTATCAGTCCTTTATTAGCCGTAATATAGCCTATTCGCCAACCAGTCATAGCATATGTCTTCGAAAGACTGTTTATCAGAATGGTTCTATCTTTAACATCCGGTATTGAAGCTACGGATTCGTGTTTAAGCCCATCGTATATTAGTTTATGGTAGACGTCATCTGTTATGAGTATTAAATCGTGCTTTAAAGCAAGCTCAGCTAAACCTTCTACGTCGCTTCTAGTCAATATGGAACCGCATGGATTATGAGGGCTATTTATCACTATTGCTTTAGTTTTAGGGGTGATCTTGGTCTCAACATGTTCAGGTTTTAATCTGAAATCTTCCTCCTCTCTTAACTCTACGAAAACTGGTTTAGCATTTAGAAATTTGACGACAGACTCATATGCAGGGAAACTCGGTGTAGATATGATGACTTCATCCCCCTCTTCAACGATACTAACAAGGGCGTAGAATATCGCCGTCTTACCACTCGGTGTAACCATAACCTCCTCAGGGGTATATTCTACACCAAACTCTTCTCCAATACTATCTGCGATCGCCTCTCTAAGCTCAGGTATACCCGGTGAAGGCGTGTAATGTGTATATCCTTCTTTCA
>JAWCKO010000165.1:0-1441 GCA_038851915.1 Bathyarchaeia archaeon | reverse complement strand
TGTTCTGGAGTGTCGAAATCAGGCTCACCTATCTCAAAATGTATAACGTCAAAGCCCTGTTTTTCAAGCGTTCTAGCCTTCTGTAGAACGAAGAAGGCAGACTCCACCTTCAGCCTCGACATTCTCTCTGCTGCTGTATGCTTCATGAGAAACACCAGACCCTATTTATGGTTAAGGAAGAGATTTATAAAATTTTGTTAAATATCTAGGGAAAAGGGAAAAGTTATATCATTCTTCATCTTTTCTTTTCTCACGTGGTGTTAACCGATGTCCGGAGAAATCGTCCTTCAAGAGCTTAAAAAGCAGGAGGGTGAATTTTTAGACCAGCTGAAAAAGCTTGAGGAGAGGAAAGCTCAGCTTGTTAATGAGCTTTCTGAGCTTAAGAAAAAACTTGACGATGTTAGAGATCAGTCTAAACGTGTTAGAGACGTTTATGATTCATATAGGCTTGAGAAAGATATGACTGATCTCTCTAGGAGAATAGCGCCGGTTGAAAACGAGCTTTCCGAAGTAGAAATGAAAATACGAGGTTTACAGAGGTCTTTAACTGAGACTAGGAAAAGGATTGAGCATTTAGAGTTCCAGCAGAGGTCTAAATGGGTTAGGGAGGATTGTGGCCCCCAAATGTAGGTATAAGGTTCTAAGACTTAGATCTCCATATTGGAAGCCAGGCTTCAACTACGAACGCTTCACGGTCTCAAAAATCAAACGTATAGTTGAAAATGGAGATATAGTGGTTTTATCTGAGAAGGCAATTTCAACGGCTCTTGGAAACATAGTAGATGAAGCTAAGGTTGAACCTAGTCTAACGTCGAAGTTTTTAGCTGGTTTTTGGATGAGGAAGATATGGGGGTATTTGCTAGGCCCACTGTGTAGGCTTAAACCCGATACGATAAATAAAATCAGAAACTACCCTATTGAAGAAGGGTCTAAACATAAGGAGATGTCTCTCAGAATCTCAGGCCTCCTACAGGCTTTAAAACCCTTCTCTGAAGGTTGCCTCGACGTAGTAAACCTGCCCTACTCATACGCAACTCTACCTCTTGAAAACGCGTATGAATTAGCTGAACGTATAAGGCGAATTTTACTAAAATACGGCAGAAAGGTTTCCGTAGTAATATCTGACAGCGATAAAACTTTCTCCCTAGGTCCGATACACTTATGCTCTAGGCCACGTTGCGTAAAGGGTTTAATATGTCTCGGGCTTCTAGCCTACGTAATAGGGTCCTCCCTAGGTTTAAAAGCTCGAGCAACACCAGTAGCAACTTCTGGCTGGCCCTACTCCATAGAAGATTTACTTGATGCTTGTGAGGTCGCTGACAGAGCCAGAGGATATGGAGCTGGTAGAAACATGTGGGAAGCTGCTGCTAAATTTGGAACTGGGTTGACATCTATAACCTGGAGTATGCTTGAGAAAATCCCCCACTATCCCATCGTAATT
>JAWCKO010000164.1:1417-3089 GCA_038851915.1 Bathyarchaeia archaeon | reverse complement strand
AGCTACTGGTGGATGGGATCAAAGTTGCGGGGCTCTCGGGGCAGGAGTAGTTGAAGAGGGAGAAGCATGTAACACCACTGGTACCGTTGAATGCATTACACCAGTCATCAAAAACCCTGTCCTCAACGAGAAGACGTTATCAACTGGATTGTACTGCTCACCTTATGTTGCTGAGGGTGTTTATGCATATTTTGCGTGGTTTCCTACGTCAGGTGCCATATTAAAATGGTTTAGAGATAATTTCGCAGAGAAGGAGATTGATTTAGCCTATGAAACGGGTCAAGACGTCTATGACATATTGACTGCTAAAGCCGAGGAATCTAAGCCTGGGGCGGGTGGTCTACTTTTATTACCATACTTTGAAGGTAGTGGTGTTGGACAGCCGCCTGCATTCAATATAGATGCTAGGGGAGCTTTAATAGGATTAAGACTTTCCCACGGGAAGAACGACGTTATTAGAGCCATACTTGAGGGTGTGGCTTTTCAAACACGCATAATAATTGAGAGCGTGGAAGAACTTGGAGTTAAAATTAGAGAGTTAAGGGCAATAGGAGGTGGGGCAAAATCGAGGCTCTGGATGCAAATTAAAGCAAATGTGATGAAAAAGAGAATAATTCTACCTGATGTAGCAGAAGCTGGGACTCTTGGCGCCGCAATATTGGCAAGTGTTGCTAGTAAAGCCTATTCAGACTTAACTCAAGCCGTTAAAAGAATGTGTAGAGATAAAACCGTGTTCTATCCTCAGAGTGAAGTAGTAGAAGCATATGAGAAAATCTACGGTATTTACAAGGATATCTATCCAACGCTTCTTCCAATATTCGCTAAAATAGCATCAATATCCCATGAGACCCATAGGTCATCATAATCGATAAAGAACTTAGAGATTTAAGCGATGCTAGTCGTAGTCACCCTAAAGTATCTTCAGTATTTTCCATATTTTTCCACGGTTTTAACCATTGTTCTTAGGTTTTCCAGTTTTGCGTTTGCAGGGACTTCGTCGCCCGTTACGAGAACATAGACTCCCCCCTCCATACCCTCCTCTAAGCATCGAATCGTCTCATTTTCAACATCTTCCAAGCCTCCAAAGGCTAAGATGACTGGGTTAAAGTTACCCATAATACATACTTTATCACCATACATTCTTTTCGCTTCTTTAATCGATACTCCACTTTGAAGTTCAAACGGCTCTATGAAGTGTGGCTCTGTTTCGACAACCATTGGAAGCTGTTTTCTTAGGCCTTTCCCCACCATGTAGAATCCTACGTATTTACCGTCTACCTCTCTAACAAGCTTAGTAACCATCTTAAGTTCTGGTAAAACGAAGCGTTCAAACTGTTTAGGGCTTAATTCGAAAACTCCCCATAAATCATAGTAGAGAACTTCTGAGGGAGACTCTAGAAAAGCTTCAACCTCCTTCTCTTTCTTCCTCCATAGGATTTTCAAAACATCTTCTACAACTTTAGGTCTAATGTATAGGTCCATGTAAGTTTCCTTAACACCTCTAACGCTTACAAGTTCTGAGAAAGCATTAGCTATGCTATCTTGAGCTACACCTTCATTACCAATAGCCTTGACAGCAACTTTCAACTCTGTGAAATCGGGCTCAGCCCTATTAATCCACGCTTCAACATAAGCCTTGTAGGCTTCATAGTCGCGCTCAGTTTTTACGAAG
>JAWCKO010000164.1:0-1407 GCA_038851915.1 Bathyarchaeia archaeon | reverse complement strand
TTTATACACTACGGGATCTTGAGGGTTGAACCCAATAACGTCTACTTGTTTAAGAGATCCCATAGTCGTTCTAACCCAATGCTCAATAATGGTTCTACCGTTTTCCTTCTTCGTAAACGTTTTTATGGAGAAGCCTTCAGGCCAATCTATAAACCACCCTTTACCTGTGGGTCCTCTGAAATATATGGAGTCTACCATTTGATGAACTTGGAAAACAGCCCTCCAACCAGTTCTACGTAAAACACTATATGCAAACCTATCATGAATAAGCGGAGATACTGGAACAACATCTGGGATCTCTCTTAATAGAGCTGTTAGAAATCTCTCTTTCTTGTTCATTCATCCACCCATTTTAAAGCGAGTTTTACACTAAGATAGTTAGGTATTAAAAACTTATCACAAATAATAAATATTGGGAAGAAAAAAATTAAATAATACTTTCTGCGATATTCTGCTGTGAAAGCATGACTGGGGAAAAAGTTACTGTAGAGAAGATTCCCTGGACTCCTCTTATAATATTAACAGCTCTACTATCATTCTTTGCAATGTGCACTTGGAGATTCCTACACCCTTTGGGGGGACTCTGGGAGTGCTTCTTTAACCTTGGTGCAACACGTGTATCGCTCATCCCTATATACCCATTCATCCTCCTATGGTTCGCATATCCATTTATCAAGAGACGCAGAATGTCTTTGCAAACGCTAGTATATCTGTATGTAGTCGGACTGGTATCCTCATACACCCTTGGTGCTGCTCATGTAGACTTTCCCATAGTACTTACACGCATAAGGCTTTACGATACTCTTGGACTTTTAGAAGGGCTCTGGTGGCAGCCATCAGTAGAGGTAGTTAGCGCTATGGTAAGAGGAGGTGTTGCAACTAATTGGGTTGAATGGGGGCCCGTAGTATTCGTTATGAGCCTCTTATATATAAGCTTCTGGTTCTTCACGTCGTCGATTACTCTAATATTTAGGCGTTCATGGATCGATATAGATAAGATGCCCTTCCCAGTAATCATACCAGCTCATGAAGTTCTGAAGTTCGTTGAAGGTAAAAGAGGGGATTATGGTAAACGTAAGACACCATTTCTCATTGGACTCGTATTGGCTTTCCTCTTCATGGTACCTGTATTTATGGCTAGGACATTCCCTTGGTTTCCCGACATATATGACTGGCGTGCAGTAGGTGGATGTCCTTCAGCGGTAGTGCGTTCAACGGAGGGCGATATATTAGGATCAACATTAGTTTGGTACTCAGGCTACTCTAAAAATCCCGTACTAGTCGCAATATTCTTACTTGCCCCTGTAAATGTTTCATTCAATGTCTGCTTTTGGACTTTAATCATAATAATTCTACAGCAGATCGCATACTACATGGGTTATTATACAGGTGCACTTAGCATGAACG
>JAWCKO010000163.1:0-3094 GCA_038851915.1 Bathyarchaeia archaeon | reverse complement strand
CATCTTCAAGTATATCTATACGTCCAACGCCGTTCTCCCCACAGACCCGGTTGAGGTATAGGATTATTTCAACGGGGTCTTTAACATCGTCCACTTTAACCGGTACTCCGTTCTTAAACTCTACAACGACCTCCCTAGGTTTGTCTGGCGCCTCCTCGGGCGGAACAGTCCATATGTAGTCTTCAGGGTACTGAGACACCAGATCTTCAATCTGCCCGCTTCCTATTGAGTGGCTCCACATATTTATATCGCCGCCGAGCTTCCCCCTTCTAGGTTTAGGCGTTATCCCATACTTTTTAAGGTATTCTTCCTCCACTGCTCTTGTTAGATTAAGCTCTCTAACAGGCGCTATTACCGTTATTCCTGGGTTTAAGTACTTAGCCGTTATCTCCATTCTAAACTGGTCATTGCCCTTACCTGTACATCCATGAGCCATGTATCTAACACCGTGCTGCTTCGCAACCTCTATGCACTTCGAAGATATTAGAACCCTACTCATAGATGTTCCTATTGGATATCCTTCGTAGCTCCCATTAGCCTTAATACACCTGAAAACATACTCTTTTACAAATTCTCCTTTAGCGTCGAAGAATATCGGGCTTAGGTTAAGCTTCTCAGCCCTTTCAAAAGCCACTTGAATCTCTTCTTCGCCTTGACCGACGTCTACAAGCACAGGTATGACTTCTTTAAAACCGTATACTTCTTTCAAAAGTATTGTTACAAGCGTCGAATCGAGACCGCCGCTGTACGCTGAAACTACGGTTTCTCCATCATATCTTGTAGGAGGTTTTAACTCCAAAAAGCCCTCTCTCTTTAATGATAAAGGGGGATATAAAAATTTCGGTATGAAGAGTTTGGAAAACGCACTCGGCTTAATCCAACAGCCTCCAGAGCTTTTAAACTGAACTTTGAAGCTATTATTTATAAACGGCAGAATAGGCTGAATAGATTCTGATGAGTCAAGATATTTTAAGAAGGGGAAGGCTTAAAGGGCTTAAACCTCCAGAAGTAGACGCTTATACAAGCTCTCTGGAAGCAGATAGGTGGCTCTTTAAATCAGATATAATGGTTGATAAAGCCCACGTAATAATGCTCATCGAGCAAGCTGTGATTAAACCCGGGGATGGCTTAGCGATTCTTGAAACACTTGAAGAGCTTGAAAATCTGAGCTATGGAGAACTTATAAAAGGTCCTTTTGAAGACATCCACGTAGCGATAGAATCCAGAGTCATAGAGAGGCTTGGTGAAGACGTTGGAGGTAGAATGCATACAGCCAGGTCTAGAAACGATGAAGTTGCAACCTGTTTAAGGTTGACTATCAGAAGCCAGTTAGTAGAGATACTTAAAGAGCTTTTAAACCTGCTTAAGGTTCTCCACACTAGGAGCCGAGGGGAGTTGAATACGATCATGCCAGGCTATACACATACGCAGCACGCTCAACCAGTCACTCTAGCCCATCATCTCACGGCATACTTCGATATGCTAGCTAGGGATTTCGAGAGGCTACTGGACGCCTATAAGAGGGTTAACAGGTCGCCTCTTGGTGCATGTGCTTTAGCTACAACGGGTTTTCCAATAAACCGTTTTAGAACCGCCGAGCTCTTAGGCTTTGATGGGCTTATTGAAAACTCTATGGATGCTGTTGCGAGTAGAGACTTCATACTTGAAACACTATCTGACATAGCTATACTGGCGACCGATTTAAGCCGTATAGCTGAGGAGCTTATCCTATGGAGTAGTTCAGAGTTTAAATTCGTAGAGCTTCCAGACGAGTATTCATCTACTAGTAGTATAATGCCTCAGAAGAAGAACCCGGATACGATGGAGATAACTAGGGCTAAAGCCGGTAGGATCTACGGAAACCTTATGGGTGCTTTAACCATGCTTAAAGCCCTACCTTTAACCTACAATAGAGATATGCAGGAAGTCACTCCGAGACTGTGGGACTCTATTGAAACCGTTAAATACATGCTTAAAATAGTCTCCGGAGCCTTGGAGAAAGCCGTATTCAACAGGGAAGTAATGCGTAGAGCTGCCCTCGAAGGCTTCTCAACTGCTACCGAGCTTGCAGACCTCCTCGTAAGAAGAATGGGTTTAGCCTTTAGAACGGCACATATGATAGTTGGTGCACTTGTGCTTGAAGCTTTGAAAAGAGGACTTAAACCGGATGAAGTAGACAGTAGGCTTCTAAACGAGGCTTCAATGAAAGTCTACGGTAAACCGTTAGGCTTAACAGATGAAGACGTTAAGAACGCCTTAGACCCTGAGAAATTCGTAAACGCTAGGAAGGTTATGGGAGGACCCAGTCCGAACACTGTTGAAGAAGCGCTTAAGCGTAGAGAGAATATGCTAAATGCTTTGAAAAGTGAGATCGAACGTTTAGAAAATAGGGAAGCGGAAGTTGAAAAACGTCTAAAAAACGCTGTAGAATCTCTTGGAAAAAAAGGCTGAAAATAGCCCTGAAAATTAATTCTCAAGGCTTAAACTCATGCTCTCCTCAGATATGTCGATCAGATAGTTGAGCAAACAATGGATCCAATAAAAGGTCATGGGAAAGAATCTAGGATTTTAACGGCACTGCCACACGTATACATTTTAATATATTGTAGTTCTATTAGCAAACTGTAGAAACCTATATGACGTGGGAGAAGTGGAAGAGTTGTTAAATCTTGAAAAGGTCAGTATCCATAACTTTTCAAGGGCTCCTGAACCATGTAGGTTTTGCCTATACTGGCAGACGAGCGGTGAACTGCAATATGAAGTATCTAAGGGAGATATGGAAAAGGAGAAGCTGAAATGGCTTAGCATCGTGGAGAAGACCTTCGGAAACTGTATTAAAATCGCTTGTCTTAATGGTGCTGTAATAGGTTTTATGCAGTATGCACCAGCAAAATATTTTCCACGCGTAAAGGACTATTTTTCAGGGCCTCCAAGTGAAGACGCTGTATTTATCGCATGCCTCTACATCGTGGATAAAGCTCAAAGGAGGAAAGGATATGGAACAGCAATGCTTGAAAAGCTATTAAAAGAGCTTGGCGGGAGAGGCTTTAAAGCTGTGGAAACTTTTGCGCGGATAGACTCTGAAAACAATCCA
>JAWCKO010000162.1:0-3098 GCA_038851915.1 Bathyarchaeia archaeon | reverse complement strand
TGCTTAAACGTTTATCACGTATCAACTTTCTAAGACTTGAAATGTAGAAATGCGTAAGTCTATTGCTATACTCCTCCAAAATCTCGTTAATCTCACTGGGTTTGAGAGGCGTACTTCCCTCCTTAATATCCATTCTCTCCAAGAGACGTTGCAGATTTACCGCTTTACCGTGGTCGCTCTTAGATGGGTCTACTCCATCCTCACCGTACTTAAACTGTACTATTTCACCGTCTGTTGTTCTAACGGTTCCATCATATTCAACTCTCAGAAATTCGAGTGCATGAATAAGCCTTCTCTGCATATAGCCGCTCTGCTGAGTTCTAACAGCAGTATCTATTAAGCCCTCCCTACCTGCCATGGAGTGGAAGAAGAATTCTATTGGAGATAGACCCTTATAGAAGGATGATTCTATGAAACCCCTAGCTTTCGGACTTTGATCGCCCCATCGGAAATGCGGTAGGGCTCTTTCGATGTATCCACATGAGATTCTCCTCCCTCTTACAGACTGCTGACTTAGACAAGCAGTCATATGACCAATATTAAGTTCAGATCCTCTTGCTCCACATCTAACCATTATTATGCCTTGATTGTCTAAACTTAATGAAGAAGAAGCAATTTCATCACAGCGGTCTCTAGCTTTAGAAAGCTCATTCATTATGAGGATCTCGAGCGATTCTTCCATAGTCTTTCCAGGTATCCTCCTCAATACACCTTTCCTATACTCATCAATCAACTGACGGACTGTTTTCTCAGATTCTTCTATAACCTGGCGTATAGATATTTTAATGTTGTCAGGTAGGTTAAGCTCGTCTAGAGAAAAGCTAAATCCTCTAATTGATATAAACGTGTTCAGTAGTCTGCAGAGTTTATTGAGAAAATCGGCAGCAAACGCTGTACCATAGTCTCTAACTATCCTATGATACAGTGTTTCCGCTCTCTCAGCTCCTATAGAGTTTTTATCTATAACCCCTTTAATCAACTGCCCGTTCTTAACAACTACTATACCTTCTAATGGGCAGTCTTCATCTGGGGACATATGTTTATGTTTACATATGGCTGCTTTGCCAAAGTAGTTAAAGTCTTTAGGTAAAAGCAGACTGAAAACTTGTTTACCGCTCCATAATGGTTCCGGCTCTGTTTTAGCAGGAGGAGGGATTTCACCATCATAATCTATAGCTGCTAAAAAAGTATACAGTTGCTCTCTATTGACGTACGTGTCTTTCCGAGTGAGAAGATACGCTGCTGTTAAAAAATCTCTAGTTGAACCTATTATAGGTGCCCCATACCTGGGAGATATGATCTGATCTTGAACCTGCATGAGTAGACGTGCCTCGGATCGAGCCTCCTCACTTTGAGGAATGTGAAGGTTCATCTCATCTCCATCGAAGTCAGCATTATACGGTATGCATACTGCTAAATGAAGTCTAAACGTCTTATAGGGTAGAATTTTAACTCTGTGCGCCATTATCGATATTCTATGAAGCGACGGTTGTCGGTTAAATAACGCAATATCACCATCTCTAATGTGTCGTTCAACAATGTAGCCAAGTTGCAGTTCATCCACCAGCCTACTTCTATCGGTTACAAAATCGAGTCTAATTTTCCTACCGTCCGGTCTAGTTATGTATAGTGCTCCAGGATAATTGTCAGGTCCATTTACAACTAGCCTCTTCATCTCCTCTATATTCCAAGGAGTAACCCGTTCTGAAATTGTAAGTTTCTTGGCTATATCTATTGGAACCCCTACCTCATCTATACTTAGACATGGATCGGGAGATATGACGGTTCTAGCTGAGAAATCAACTCTTTTACCAGTGAGATTTAACCTAAACCTCCCCTCCTTACCTTTAAGTCTTTGACTTAAAGTTTTAAGTGCTCTGCCAGATCTGTGTCTAGATGGGGGAATTCCTGAAGTTTCGTTATCTATATAGGTAGTTACATGGTATTGGAGAAGATCTGAAAGCTCTTCTCTTATAACTGTCGGGGCTCCGCTTGCAATAGCTTCTTTAAGCCTTTCGTTAATACGTATAATATCTACGAGTTTATGGGTTAAATCATCCTCAGACCTTATACCCGTTTCAAGCGTTATAGATGGTCTAACATAGACTGGTGGAACTGGAAGAACTTGAAGAATCGCCCACTCAGGCCTCGCTAAAGATGGATCATATCCTAAAAGCTTAAGATCTTCGTCAGGTATCCTTTCAAGCCTACTCCTTATGATGCTTGGATCTAACCTCGTAACGCCCCCATCTTTCTGGTACTCGTAGAACGACGTGGGCTTTACAAGCTCTATACGGTATTGCGTGCTCCCACAATGAGGGCACTCCGACCTTTTTCTAGCTTCTTTCTTAATGCTGTCAAAAAAATCCTTTGAAGCTTCTCCAAATGTCTTCTTAAGCTGTTCCATTCTATCCTGGAATTCTTCAATTTTATCTATTGGAATAAGGATTCTACCGCATTCCCTACACGTAATCGTCAGAAGCTCTTGAATGTACTTAATAAAACCGATATGTATTACAGGAACTGCAAGCTCTATATGGCCAAAATGTCCGGGACATGATGTTGCAGTATTTCCACATGTTGCACATCTCTGTCTAGGCTCCAACGTGCCGAGTCTACTATCCATAAGTCCGGTTGGTATTGGTAGGCCGTCCTCATCATACGTATCAGCTGTCCGAATCTCCACCACAGACATTTTCCTAATTTCATGTGGTGAGAGTAAACCGAATTTTATCCCGGTTACATTCTTATAGGTTTCTAAAACCATGTTAAATTCCCTCCTCAACTACGATTTTGGGAGCAATACACATGCTCATAAGCTCCTGGAGGAGAAGTTTAAATGCGTAAGGCATAACCATTGGATGAATTTTAGCATCTTCTCCACAGACTCTACAAACATGTTTACCCGTTTTCGAATCATAGTAGGCTAAAAGTCCACACCTCGTACAAACATACGCCGTAAATTTATCCGACTCCTCCAACATTCTATCTTTAATGAGCATAGCCGCACCATATCCTATCAAGCAATCCCTCTCCATTTCGCCAAACCTTAACCCTCCTCCCCTCGCCCTACCCTCCGTCGGTTGTCTTGTGAGCAT
>JAWCKO010000161.1:0-3174 GCA_038851915.1 Bathyarchaeia archaeon | reverse complement strand
GACGGTAATTAGAGAACTTAAACGAAGCGGAATAGTGTTAATAAGTAAACCTGAAATTAAAATTCAAAATATAGTAGCTTCGGCTAATATGGGTGGTAAAATAGACCTTGAGAAGGCTGTTTTCACTCTTGGAAGGACGATGTATGAACCTGAACAATTTCCAGGGTTAATTTATAGAATGGATGATCCCAAGGTTGTCATCCTTCTCTTCGCAAGCGGTAAACTCGTATGTACTGGTGCTAAGAAAGAGGAGGAAGTTAAACAAGCAGTACACAAACTTCAGAAGAAGCTCGAGGAAGAGGGTCTCATAACTTACGAGTAGAGTAGTTTTTACAGACTCTAGACATAGCCAGTAGAACGTTAGGTGAAGCTACCATAGTGAAAACTCTAATGTATTTCACATCTGCAACCTTCTCTAAAATACTTCCCTCTTCAACTTCCAAATATCCATCTAAAATTGATGACGCATACAACTCGGCCTTCTTACTGTTTAATGTCATATGTCCTGTGAAATATAGGAGTTCAGCTAAATCCCAAGCTTGATCACCACCCATAGAGGACTGTTCAAGGTCTAGGAAGTAGACCTTGGAATTGAAGAGTTTTATATTTTCAGGCTTTGGATCACCTAAAACCATTCCTCGACTATGTACTTCAGCCACAGCTTTACCAACACTTCTACAAATCTCCAATATGGAAGAGTCCGTATTACTCCCCGAGAAGAACTCTAAGAGTATTCTGTCAAATGTCTGTCCTGGTACATATTCTGTAAGAAGCAATTTATCTGTTAGACCTATGTAGATAATTTTAGGACTTGGTAGATTCCACTTTGAAAGTTTTAAGAGAGCGGAATACTCTTTAAGCATTCTGGTTTTTCCTCCAAGAGCGAACTTTTGAACGCCTAAAGTCCATATGTTCAATGGGAACCATTTAAAACCGTACCAGTCTTTGAACCTTTTGAGAACGATTCTATAAGGTTCACCATTCCTCTGTAAAGTTATGAGGTCTACGAAGTTTAAAGTCCCACCGAGCTTCTCAATAGACTCTATTTTAAATCCTTTAAAATGCTGAATATTCTCTGTAAGAGCTTCAGGGGAAAACTTCTCTAAAACACTTACATAGCCGATTGACGATGGCAAGTATAGGTAAAGTTCTGACCGTTCAAGTTCTCCATGCTCTTTGAGACCACTTCCTCTAAATGCTTTAGATGCGAATTCCCAAGCAACCTTCATAGGGCTTACGCGTCTACCCGCATAGCTGTGAGTAATGTAGGCTTTTGTAGCTCGCTTCACCTCCTTAAATATGGACAAAGACTTCAAAGAAGTCTTTAACTCTAGGTTTTTAACTGGAACTACATATCCATCCTCAAACTTCACAATACCTTCGATTTCAAGTTTTCTTAAAGCTTCCATGAATCCATCCATCATCATTGGAAGGTTTCTAGGTTTAAGTTCGTCTGAAAGTATCCGGCTATAGCTGTATTTTACTGGCGGATATGTGCTGGCTCTCTTCCAAAGCTTCTCGTAGAGAAAGAACTCTGGCTTAATTCTAAGATTCGTATATGCTTCGGGGTATTCAGACTGTAGGCCTGTAAGCATCTCCAATATAACTCTCATCTTAAATTTAACTGAAGCCTCTCTGAGGTATTCAGCCCCATCCATAGGTATGAAAGGTGTTAGAAGCCTACCGACTACAAACTCTCCAAGCTCACTCTTCTCAAGATCAAGCTCGAAAAGAGCCTTATCAACAGTTAAAACGGCGAATAGATAGCCGCAATAATTCTCGTACAAGTAAAGAACACCCTTATCGTAGTTCTCAAGAATCATTAGAACATCTACATCACTAGAGGGTTTTGCATATCCGGACACCCTAGACCCGTAGAGAGCTGAAGCTACTATACGGCAACCGTATTTGGACGCGATTTTATTGGAGAGTTCAACAGCTAAATTTAAAATATCATTAACAGCCATGATTTTCTCTAGATTTATATAGGTAGTAAACTGGAAGATAAAGAGTTTTCCCACTACCAGAAGCTTTTCATCAAGGACTTCCTCTCGGCACCCATTATAAGCTCTATAAGCTTATCTGAAGGTTTAGATTCTTCGGACAATATGTTCCAAACATCATCGATGCTAAGTCTTTTACCCGCCATGACAATTAGCCCGGTAAAACCGTAAAGTTCTAAAACTCTAGAAGATTCCTTAATACGTTCAACTATCTGCATCTCTCGTTTAGATAACCGCCTACTAGACTTCTCAACGAGTATTTTCTTAACAAGTTCAGTGTCCTCACTTGTTACACCAACCTTTGTTGAACTGCACAGTGGACATTTAACACCTTCAGCTAAATCTCTAACTCTAATAGGGCCTATGAAGTCGTAGTTTTCAAGACAAACCAGCGTTTTAACTTCATTCATAAGTCTAGCCTTTGTAGATTCGATTAGAAGTTTATGCATTTTCTCAGGAGGAATTATATCGGTCTTACGGCCTATACGCTCCATGCCGAGCCTAGAGATAGGTGAAGACTCATTCAAACCCTCCAGTAAAATCACTTTTAAAACTCCAGTTTTTATATCATTTAAAACCCTTAAAGTATTTTTAACATCCATGTCGCTCCTCATAGTTTCATTTAAAGCCTCCTCATATACTACCGTACTCTGAAGACTTTCAGCTAAACTCTTCAAGTTTACTGAAGTCAAATCGGCATGCTTCTCTAAAGCTCCAAATCTCTTAGCTACGTGGACAAGCCTCCTCCTAAATAGACCGGTTCTCTCAGCGGCTTTAACCGTAATCTGCTCAACCTCCATATCGGACAGCTTCATAAGAAACTCGTAGACGTCTTTTACCGTGAAGTTACCGCCTGTATCGAGGACCACCCTATATGGGTCGTATTGCACACCTATAGTTACACCGTACTGCTCAGACAGTAGAAGTCCTAGGAGCCTAGCTAAAGTCCTATTGACGAGCGTGCCGAAACAGCAGTTTACTATTATAAAGTTATCCCAGTCTTCCAAGGTTATCGTCTTATCACCTGGAACTGGTAAACCCATTTTACACTGTTCGTAAACTTCGCTGAGAGCCCTAGTAAACGTCTCAACATCAGCGGGGTACCTCTTGGAGAACCTTCTGGCAATCTCCTCCAAGCTTAAACCTCTTCTAAACATCTCTTCGCATCTTC
>JAWCKO010000160.1:2207-3210 GCA_038851915.1 Bathyarchaeia archaeon | reverse complement strand
GGTAATCCTAAGGCGAATATGTCGAAGTCAAATTTAGACATGAGTCTACACGATAGTTCTAAAAGCTCAGGATAGGCTCCACCCTGTATAACACCCTCCCAAGCATTCCTATCTTTAGACCTTAGAATAGACCACTCTTCTCCTCTTTTAGCGGTTTCTATAACGCTTTCTCTACATTCTTCGAAGCTTTCGCCACGTGACGGTACATCCAGCATAACCCCTACGTCGACATCTATACTTTCTTGAAAATTGATGATCTCTTCTTGCCTCAGTTCTAGTCTACCTTTAAAGCTCTGATATGCACCTGAATCTGTAAATACCATCCCATCGAAGTTTAAGAGGGTATGTATACCCTTCTCAAGGGCTTTCTCCCTTAAAACATCATTCTTATAGATTATGTAGGCATTTGTCATTATTGCTTTAAAACCATACTTCTCCTCCATTTCGCTAGGAGTTATAATTGGTATATTCGGATTATAAACTGGCAGAAAAAGAGGAGTTTCAACTGTTTCCCCTTTAACTTTAATTTTTCCAAGTCTGGCTCCAGCGTCCCTATCCCTGATTTCAAACTCTAAAGTCAACCTGCTCTTAAGGAGAAAGATTGGAGACAATATAATAAGTGTTCCTATAAAAAGTCTTCCAGTTTTTTCGGTGTTTTCCCCGGCTTCTCCTCTTCATCCGGCTTAAGTATGGGTCTGCCGTAGACCCCGTCGAAACCAGGTCTTATTCTTAAGGAGCCTGCTCTCTGAGCCATTATAAGCTCGGCTAACCCAATATTACCCGTAGCCTTTAAAACATCTTCCTGTGAAGCCTCTAAGAGAATAAAGTATTCACTTCCAAGCTTCGATGTTAAACTTCGATAAGTCTCCCAAACTTTTCTGGCGGATAAAGCCCCCTCGTAAGATGGGTCCAAACCATGGGATAAAGCTATAAGCTCGTGGAGCGGTAAGGTTGAAACATACGGTATGGCGTTTGAAGGTTTAAATCCTCTAGGCCTATCGGC
>JAWCKO010000160.1:0-2106 GCA_038851915.1 Bathyarchaeia archaeon | reverse complement strand
TTACAGACTTTCCCGTAGGCCGGGTTGACTTCACTAGTCATAACTATATTCTACCGGTCCCTACTTTTCATTGCTCTGGCGACTTCCCTGTATTCTTCCCCTTCCAAGTTGAAGACAGTAGCCTCCCTGCCCAATCTATACGGGTAGGGACTGTGGGAATCTGAGAAGCTCAGAAGCGTGTATCTATCTAGAGTCGAAATTCTCCAGTTCATAGAGGGATCTGAGCTTAGACCGGTTTCAAGTGCACCTATGTGTTTGGTCGTGTCTTCATAACACTCCTCCATCTTGTCAACTCCACTTATAGAGCCGAATATGCCCCACCATGGTGTCCAAGCGTGGGCTGGGAAAATAACAATATCTCTAGATGTCTCCACAAGAACTTCAACAAGCTCAACCGGTCTTATTGAAAGTACTGGTCTACCGTCTACATCCAATTCTCCGTATTTTCTAAGTGTTTCTCTAAGTTCCTCTGCCGTCTCTAAGTTCGGCATGATTATGACGTGATGTATTCTCCTAACCTTCCCCCCGTATTCATGGATAGTGGCGACTTCTGTTTGAAATATGAAAAGCGTTGAACCTCCACTTCTACTCTTGTATAGTCCAGAGCCGTTTACTTCAACGAGTTTACTTTTAAGTTCTTTAAGCCAAGCCCCGTGTAAAGCGTCTCCAGTACCAACTATGTTAAGCCCCTTCATAGTAGCGTAAAAATCGACTTCTTCAATCGTCATCTCTCTGCTTGTTGCCGCCGAATATCTGCTGTGTACATGTAGATCTGCGTAAAGTTTAACCAATTGCACCATTATAAGTAGAACTGTGAAAAACATTAATTTTTTTCTTAAGACGCGTCTACACTATTGTGGTTGAGAATGAGCTTAGACTGTAGAGAATATCCTGCTAGACCAGTTGCAGCAGTGTCGGTTTTAATTAAATCTGGAGGCAAGGTTCTCCTAATTAAACGTCGGTTTGATCCTGGTTCAAGTAAATGGTCTGTTCCAGGTGGTTTGATCGAGCTTGGTGAGACTGTACGTGAAGCGGCTTTAAGGGAGGTTTATGAAGAGACTGGATTAACTGTCAGACTTGACAAACTTTTAAACGTTGTAGATTATATCGAGATGGATGAGAAAGGTGCGATACGTTTCCACTACATACTGATATGCTTTTCAGCGTACGTCAACGGTGCTTTTTCCATTAATCCTTCGGAGGAGGTTGCAGCCGTCATATGGGTTGAAGAATCCGAAGTCTTAAGCTACGATATCACAGATAGTTTGAGAAAACTGTTATCTGTAAAATAGCTCCCCGGTCTTAAAAATTACAACTAGCTGGTGTTTTGGAAAAGCTTAATATTATAGACTCTCACTACTCTTCACTAGCCGGTGTCTCTTACATGTCCGACATGTCTATAAAACTTCTTGAAAACAGTCTAGGTAAAATAGTGCTGGTTAAACTTAAGGGAGATAAAAGGATTAGAGGGCGTCTTGAAGGTTACGATCAACACATGAACCTCTTCCTAGAAGACGCTGAAGAAGTATTATCAAATGGTGAGGTAAGGAGTTTAGGCCCTATAATACTTAGAGGAGATAACGTTGTGATAATTTCCCCAGCGAGCTAGGTGAATAACCGTGGTTAAAGGAACGTCTTCTATGGGTAAATACGGTGGAGAAACATTACACATACGGTGTAGAAGATGCGGACGTAGGTCTTACAACGTTAAAAGCCGTAAATGTGCTGCATGTGGCTTCGGTGTATCTAAGAAGCTCTTAGACTTCTCTTGGCGCAATCGAAGCATTAATAGGCTTAGAAAAAGCTAGCGTCTACAGAGTGGTTTTAATATGGATCTAAAACCCTCAAAGCTAGAATCTACTTTCACAGATTAAGGAAGATAGCGTAGTCTGATTTAGAGCTGTTTGGCTTGTTTCGAAATCTCTTCAATCCTCCTATTAAGGTCTTCCTTGAGCTTGCTACTCACATCTTTACCTGTGAATGCGTCTATTCTAGCTGCGATGGATAGTTTAGCCGCCAATACTCTAGATATCTTCCCTCTGAGCTTCTTAGGGCTTTGTCTTATAAGTGGGTGTTGAAATATCAGCCCATGTTTTGGGGGTCTCG
>JAWCKO010000159.1:1005-3227 GCA_038851915.1 Bathyarchaeia archaeon | reverse complement strand
CACTATTATATCGGGTTGAATACCTATCCGTCTAAGCTCGTTGACGCTATGTTGAAGCGGCTTAGTCTTTTCCTCTCCTGTGGTATCTAAAACTGGTACTAGAGCCACGTGAACGAACATCGTATTCTCAAAACCTTTTTCAAGTCTTATCTGTCGTATCGCCTCTAGGTAGGGTAGTCCTTCGATATCTCCCACTGTGCCCCCAACTTCCGTCAGAAGGACTTCTATCGGCTCTTTCTCAGCAACCATGTAGATTCGACGTTTAATCTCATCCGTTATATGAGGCACTATTTGAACACACTTACCCAAATAGTCGCCTCTTCTCTCCCTCTCTATAACAGTCCAGTATACTTGACCGGTTGTTATATTATGGTCTTTAGTCAAGTTTAAATCTAGAAACCTCTCATAGTGGCCAATATCGAGGTCTATTTCGCCTCCATCCTCCGTAACGAATATCTCCCCATGCTGATACGGGTTCATAGTTCCACAGTCTACGTTCAAGTATGGGTCTATTTTTATCACTGAAACCTTGTATCCACGTACCTGGAGAATCTTACCTATTGAAGCGGTAACTACACCCTTACCTACGCTTGATAAAACCCCTCCCGTTATGAATATGAATTTAACCAAGAGAAACCCCCTTTAAACAGAGTACTCTAAAGATATCTTACGAATAAAACCCTGCGAAACCCCCTTATTTCTTTTATTATCATATACTTTTACTCCTTTTAAGACCTCTGTCGCATCTTTGGTCTTCAACGGGATTAACCGAGTTGCCGACTCAGATTTAATTTTCGTTGAGAAAAATAGGCATTTAAATTGAAGAGCGTGGATCCAGAATCTTAAACGTCGTTTCTAATTCATATATTGGTAAAAAATGGCGGAGTCAAAAAGGAAATATATATCGGACTGTTTCCCTAGAATTTTCTGTATGAAACGGTCTACTCTTCCAATATGTTTGACTCTAATGATGGTATTCTTCGCCGCTTTAGTCGCCCCCTCAAGGTGCAGTACGCCTACATCGCCATACTGAGCTACATAGATAATACTAAAACCATTAGGTACAGTGGAATAATAAGAGCCTATGTGTAGTAGTTGTCCACATCTAAAATCTGCGTTTTAGACGCTCATCGATGGTAAAAATCAGGGGCGGATATCTTTTAACTCTCCTCAGCATGGAAAATGCGATTTTAAGTTGAAAGTCAAGTCCTTAAACAAAAAGCTTTTTTCGGGGAGGACTTAATAAAATTGTCATCTAGTGGAGTGTTTATTAAAAAATGGAGAGGAGGGTTTATGCGATCTTTAAACTACCCTGTTGTGATTGTAAACTTTAAGATATACATCGAGTCGACTGGTAAAAGAGGACTCGAACTAGCTAAATTAGCTGAGAAAGCCTCTAAAGAGATTGGTGTATGTATAGCAGTAGCTCCTCAAACACCCGATATAAGGCTGGTTGCTGAGAATACAGATATCCCAGTGTTTGCTCAACACATAGATCCAATGGGACCAGGCGCAGGAACAGGAGCCGTTCTGGCCGAAGCCGTTAAAGAAGCTGGAGCTGTGGGAACTCTGATAAATCATAGCGAGAAGAGGCTTACTCTAGCCGATATAGATGTATGTGTTAAAAGGGCTAGGCAGGTGGGTTTAATAAGCCTAGTATGTACGAATACACCTGAAGTTACATATGCTACGGCCGCTTTAGATCCAGACGTTATAGCATATGAGCCTCCTGAGCTTATAGGAACTGGTATACCTGTAAGTAAAGCTAAGCCTGAGGCTGTTACTGAAGCACTACGACTTGTCGAGAAGATAAATCCAAGCCTTCCGGTTCTATGTGGAGCTGGAATATCGACTGGTGAAGATGTCAGAAGGGCTTTAGAGCTGGGTACCAAAGGGGTTCTTCTAGCCAGCGGCGTGGTTAAAGCTAAAGATCCATATAAGGTTCTAGTAGATATGGCTAAAGCCTGCCTTTAAACGTCGCCTTTTTTGAAGACTTTAGTAGACTGATATTTTTTTCACACCTTCTATTTCAAGGATCTTCTTCAACGCTTCTCCTGATGTAGATTTCTCTAGGACTAGAATAAGCTTGGGTTCAGGTGATAGGTCAGGGTCTTCAGCTACGGCTTGTCTTATGCTTATATTTTCAGACGCCACGATTGAGGCGGCTTTAGCAAGTATACCTGGCTTCTCAGAGTCTGCGTAAATCTCTATTACTGAGAAGC
>JAWCKO010000159.1:0-995 GCA_038851915.1 Bathyarchaeia archaeon | reverse complement strand
TAATTGTTTAGCGACTTCGGAGAGCAATGGTCCAGATGGTTTAAGAAACATGAATATTTCTCTAAGCTCAGGATCTCTGAGAATCGATATAACAGTTTCCTTTACAACCCTCCTATCGACGTTTAACGCTCTAGCTATTTTCTGAAAACTCTGCTCTACTGGTCCGCAGTATATTTTCCCATCCCTAGAAATCTTAAAGCCAAGCTCTATTATGGTCTTGGCAACTTTAACCCTAGCGGGGTAGGAGGTGAATCTCTCAAGCACACGGCGCCACATACATTAGATATTCATATCCGTAGAAGCTATTAAATGGTTCTATCAGCCGTATGCTATAAAACCGTATATGATCGGGGTTATGAAGACTTCTATGAAAGCCGCTATAGCGAGTAGAGGCGTAATTACTTTTAAGAATATCTTCAAACTGCGGACAACAACGGGTTTGACGTGGCTTTCCTTGCCTAAAACTCCGACCCAAGCTTCCCATCCAATGTTTAAACCTAAAGCCGATGCCACTAGTACTGAAGGAAGCTCTATGATGCCGTGAGGAAGTAGGGATGCCAACGTACCTGCCAAGCCTATTGAAGCAAAGCCGTATTTAATAACCGCGCCGAGTATTAAACCGTTGAAGACTAGGAATACTATGGGAGGGATTCCTATGAGGAATCCTAGTAGAATCACTAAAAGGCTTTTAACGAAGTTGTTTAGAAATACTAGAACTGCGAGTATCGGAGGGGGGAAAGCGGTTAAAAACCTTGATAGTTCCACTAAATCCTCCATGATCGATATAGCAGAAATATCTGAACTAAAACCCATAAATATGGAGGATGTGAGTAGAATAGAGCTTATTAGAATATTTATCCACAATCTACGTTTTCCAATAGGGATTTTCCTGTTCAAGCCGCATATCAATTGTCTTCGGGCAATATTAATGTTATTGATCAGTTGGATAATTTAAGCATAGAATTCAGCTTTTTCTCATCCACCTATCAACATCT
>JAWCKO010000158.1:0-3266 GCA_038851915.1 Bathyarchaeia archaeon | reverse complement strand
GAAGATGACGAGAAGAAGACTCTTAGTCACAATATTAAGTATTTTAATCACGTTTTCACTAGTGGTTTTGATGGTTGGGCAAAGAGACCCTTTAGCTTTACACCCAGAGTTGTGGTCTGTTAAAAGACCTTCATTAAAAGCTTTAGAACTGCCTCGATTAGTAATGGCTTTCTACCACGCTTGGTATGGTAATACTACTGGTCCATCGAAGAAGTGGTTCCACTGGGACCATCCAATATGGAATACTGCTACGGGTGAGGTGATAGGTCGTCACGACCCTGAAAAGTTCATAGCACCCAATATTAGAGATATTGGAGCTGCTCATTATCCTCTTACTGGTCCATACGACTGCTCAGACCCAGAGCTGATAAAGTACCAGTTGGATTTAGCGGAAGAAGCTGGAATCGATGTATTCGTCATAGATTGGTTTGGACCTCCAGATGGACCAGTAGACAACTACACTAAGACGTTGATGGATTATGTGGAAGAGCATGGGAGAAGCATACGTTTCAGTATACTTTACGATGGATATCACTACGCTAAGTATCCCCTTTCAGATTCTCTGAATGAGCTGAGATACCTTCTAAAGACTTATGGGGAGCGCCCATCCTTCCTGAGAGTGGGAAATTACTCCTTGATCTTCATATACGCCTGTCGGTTCTACACGTCTAGAGAATGGGATTACTTAATCCGCACCTTAAGGTATGAGGGTTTTCAGGCAATCTTCTTAACTGATGTATTTGAGGAAGACTATGCCAAAGTCTTCGATGGCCTATATACATATAGTCCCTTAGATGTTCTCCTCAGATTTGGAAATTTAACGGAAGTTTATACCAATGCCAAACTACTGGCTTCGAAATACGGTGGGTTTTTCGCTGGAACAGCCCTTCCAGGTTACGATGATACGAAAATACGTAGGCCTGGAATCTTCCTGGATAGACAAGACGGAAGAGTGTATAATGAAACTTGGCAAGCGGTTATAGATAGTGGTTCAGAATGGGCTTTAATATGCTCTTGGAATGAGTGGCATGAGGGGACTGAAATAGAGCCAAGCATTGAATATGGAACCCAGTACTTAAAACTCACGAAGTACTTTTCAGATAAGTTTAAAAGTAAAGGTAGATGAAGACCAAAGATTTCTTCAAAGCTTAGACGTTTCAGAAAACGTTTAAACAGTTTTAGCTTAATTGCTTTAAAGAGCTTTATACGATTAGGATTAAGCATGGACTACGATTAAACGTTTCAGATACAGATGCAACGAGCGGAATTTTTAATAGAAGATCTGGAAGGTAATGATACTTTAAGAACTCTCGTTGAGAGAAGTGGAGATACACTACGATTGTTATTTATCTACATAGAATTATGGTAAACTTGAAATATATAAACTCTGGATAAGGAAGTTTTACTTCTGTCTGTAATTGAATATACGAAGAGGTGTGCCTAGAATTAGCTATCTGTTGGATTAGAAGTAAAGGCTGATACATCAAGTGCTTAGTTAATTGTTTATGAGAAAGGGGTGGGTCAAAAGCCCCCGGCGGGATTTGAACCCGCGACCGTCAGCTTACAAGGCTGACGCCCTAACCGGTCTGGGCTACGGGGGCCCATATTTATCTGAAATAAGCTTAAATTTAGAGTTTTCTAATCTCCATTAGGGACCGTGCTAGGACGATTCTCCATCAGCCTTATAAGAAGCTTATCCATATTTATTCGAAGACATACGCTTTGGATTTTTAGGATTGAAGGCCTGGATTATGGTGGCCTTTAGCTTTGCCTCTTTAATGGCCTCGACATCTTCTTCACTTAACATGTAGTTTATGGAGTTATAGAAGGCTCTTTCCTGAAGCCCTGCTTCTATCGCATAATTTTCCGCCCCAATTCTTACGGATACATTGGGTCCGTTTATTAGGAATGGGCTGTTAGTGATGCTCGATACGAATTCAATATGCTTTATGAGGGCATATTTAATTGGTAAACTATCATTTAAAATGCAAAAATATTGGATAGTTTCTCCCTACAAGTTAAGTAAATTTCCCTATCCAACCTAAATTACTCTATACAGGGGATGATTTTTAACTAGCGGCTTTACCCCCATGCTTCTTACATGGTAAGCTATAATTTCGTCAATCATTATACTGATGGAAAAGACACGCTTAGCCTTTGCAATAGAGCCGTAAATGATGAAGTTTGCACCCATAGTTTGAGCAAAAGGAATAAGTAATCCTACCTCCTTTTCCCAATTTCTATTTTTCAGTTTATTGATAGGGCTTTTTAACTGCGTCGCTTATTATGCCGTTGCTACTCCATAATACATTATCCTCAGATACCCTTCGATCCCGTATTCTGTTAGCCCTGCATCTTCAAGCACTAAAAGCTCTTCTTAAGCACTATGATGAGTACGATTCTACGAATAGTAGTCTAGTCAGTAATCAAGAAACTCCCAGTATGTTTTTTACATGCTGTATGTCTTCTTCAGCTTCTTCTCTACTCATGAATCCTATGCATACTGCTGAAACTCCCTTTTGTTCGAAGACCCATTTAAGCCAGTCGTATATACGTCCTTCGTCGAATCTACCACTCGCTAGAGGCTTGATCGCTACAACTGGTTTCCTAGTCTTCTTTATAGCGTTTAGAATTGATTCTCGGTTGGGAAACATGTAGAACCCGATCTTGTTAACAGGAGTTGCAAATATGGAGACATCGTAACCTCCTTCATCGATCATAGTGAACTTTTCACCATTGTGACATGCAACACCGGGAATCATACCGGCTTCCCTAATCATTTTCAAGTACTTCTCAAGCCCGTCAAGCCTCCCATTTTCAATGGGCCAATAGTCTATCCAACCGCCATGTATGCAACATATTGGCGAGTATAAACCGTTTAAAAGCTTAAGCTGCTTCTCCGTATCTTTAGGATCCCCTATTGTTGTGCTTACGAAAATCATCTCCCGTCCCGTATTTTTCTCAGCTATTTTTATAGCCTCTATTAGTCTCGGCCATACTGGACCTAGAACGCCATATACGCCTAGTTCGATACAACTCTCGAAGACCTTAGCCACTCGTCTGGCCGTATAATATCTTCTTATCCATCTGTCTCTACCTATGCTTGTATGAGACCATCCAAGCAAACTGTTTATCCCTATTAGAAGCTTTGGCACTTTCACCCCTTCAACTTCTATCGTAGGGAAGACTGTCATACGACCATCTCCCGTAAAATCCAACTTTCAATAATAACGGTTGACTGTTTAAACCTTACTACCGCTAGCTGA
>JAWCKO010000157.1:0-3300 GCA_038851915.1 Bathyarchaeia archaeon | reverse complement strand
CCAAGCCCTATAAAGCCTATCCCTCTCAGCTTCACCCATCGTAGGCTTAAAAACCCTTTCAACCCTCCACATGGAAGAGATCTCCTGTAAACCGCTCCAGTAGTCTACGGCTAAACCAGCCATATATGCCACTCCCAAGCTTGTAGTCTCAAGAACCCGCGGTCTAACAACCTCCAAGCCCAGTAGATCCGCTTGAATCTGCATTAAAAGGTCGTTCTTCGAAGCCCCTCCGTCAACCCTAAGCCCACCGATTCTAATACCAGCCTCACATACGGCTTCAACCACGTCACGTGTTAAAAATGCTATAGCCTCTAGAGCAGCTCTAGCCAGATGCGCCCTAGTAGTGCCCCTGGTTAAACCTATGATTAAACCTCTAGCATACTGATCCCAGTATGGAGCCCCAAGCCCAACGAAAGCTGGTACAAAAAACACCCCCTCGCTACTTTTAACGGAGGAAGCTAAAGCCTCCAGCTCGGAGAAATCGTCTACAAGCTCTAACGATTCTTTAAGCCATTGAATAACAGCCCCAGATATAAATATGCTACCTTCTAAAGCATACGTTGCAGCCCGTCTTAAACCCCATGCAACAGTCGTCAACAGTCTTTCAGACCTATAGGGCTTAACGCCAGTATTAACAAGTAGAAAGCTCCCCGTCCCATAGGTACACTTAGCCATACCCTCTCTGAAAGCCACTTGCCCAAATAACGCAGCCTGCTGATCGCCTAAATCCCCCGAAACTGGAACACTGGCGCCGAAGACCCCAGGATCGGTATAACCATAGATCTGGCTTGAGGATACAGGCTCAGGCAGTATACAATCGGGCACATCTAAAACCTCGAGTAACTCATCATCCCAGTCTAAACTGTGAATATTGAACATCATCGTTCTAGAAGCATTACTATAATCTATGACGTGTTTCTTTCCACCTGTAAGCCTCCAGATCAGGAAGGAGTCGACCGTGCCGAATAGAACCTCGCCTCTACATGCTCTACCCTTCAAGCCTGGAACATTATCTAAAAGCCACTTAACCTTAGGCCCTGAAAAATAGGAATCTGGGATTAAACCCGTCTTAGCTTTAAAAAGCTCCCCGTAGTTACGCTTAAGGTCCTCGACTAAATCAGCCGTCCTCCTACACTGCCAAACTACGGCATTATACACCGGTCTACCAGTCGACCTATCCCAGATAATAGTGGTCTCCCTCTGATTCGTCACCCCTACGGTTGCAACTCTACTAGGCTCTATACGTGCGTTTACAAAAGCCTCCCTGATGGCTTTAACCTGAGCATCCCATACTTCATCCGGGTCGTGTTCAACCCATCCCGGGTGAGGGTATATCTGGCTAAAGCCATACTGCCCTAAGCCTAATACGTTAGATTCCCCATCGAACAGGATTGCTCTAGCGCTTGTAGTCCCCTCATCCAAAGCCAGAATGCAACCACCTTTAGAAGCCACACAATCCACCGAATACTCTTCCACTGTTGATTAATTTAATTTTTAAACGAAACGTAAAACGCTGAGACAACTATCAATCCACCAGTTTAAGCCTCCCAGTGACCTTATCTACAAGCTCCCTAGGAGCAGGACCTATAGCTAAACAGGTTACTGTTCCAGGAGGTAGCTCCGTCAAACCTCTATCTTCAACTAAAGCATTCGGTATATTCAACCCATCAGCCTCCCTCTTCAAACCGATAAGCTCATCAAGAGAATACACTTTTAAAACAACCTTCCTCTGCCCCTCTCTAAGCCACTCTCTAAACCACTTCTCATGGCTTCTCCTAGATTCTTCACAAGCCGCAACAGCCGCATGAGCCGCCTGCGCACACATCTTACCACAGCTCATACGTATGTCGGCTCGAATCACAATATTCTGCGTATATTTAAACTCCTCCCCAGCCGCCATTCTAAGCTTCATCTACGCTGTACAGTAAAATAAGCTTATACCATTAGAATAGGTTTAAACAACTACCCCTCTAAATTCAAAGCAATCAGATAAGTTTTTAACAACAGTCTTCCACTATTGAAGACGGTGCCTTACGATTGGTTAAATGTCAACAATGCGGAGAAGAAGTCGCCATACCCTTCAAATGCTCCTACTGTGGAAAACTATTCTGCTACGAACATAGGCTTCCGGAAAACCACCAGTGCGATTTAACCTCTAGAACATACACGCCTAGGTTGGCTCCAGAAGCCCCTAGGAGGTCGCTGACACAAGTAGATATGGCCGGGTTTAAAGCTAGAAGCATCTTCCAAATGACAAGCCTTAAAGAGCTTAAACACTTGGCGGTTGCACTATCCGTCTTCATCTTCATAGGTTTCTCCATGCTGATCAACAACATACCATTCCTCATACTAAACCTCGGAGTACTAACCGTAACAGTCGTTGGAATGGTCCTATCCTTCCTAATACATGAACTCGCCCATAAAATCGTAGCACAGAGAATGGGCTACTGGGCTGAATTTAGACTTAGCATACCTGGCTTAATGTTGACACTTCTATCCATAATCCTCCCCTTTAAAATCATAGCCCCCGGCGCGGTCAGAGTCGTAGGACTATACATCAGCAAAGACGGCGTCGGCAAGATAGCCTTCGCAGGACCACTAACCAACATTATCCAGGCAATAATCTACGTGGTTCTACTAAAATTCTACGCCAACAGCCCTTTAACCGCCGTAGCACTCCTCGTATTAGCCAGTTTAAACCTAAGCCTCGCCCTATTCAACCTAATACCCATAGACCCAATGGATGGGGCTAAAGTGTTCAAGTGGAGTAAAAGCGTATGGGTGGCTTCAATAATAGCTGTTGTAGCATTATGGTTAAGCCTCATAACTGTTACGTTTTAGCTTTCAATGTAAACTTCTACGAGACTTCACATGTTAAATTCCCCTAGAAATAATGTAAACTTTTATGAGCCTCCATATGTGAAATCCTCCTAGAAATAATGAGAGCGATTTTCAAAAACCTATGTCCAAACTGTAACGGAGATATTGACGATTATAGAGCATTTACAGGCTTACCCTGTAGACATTGTCTTCCAGTTGAACACGTAACAAGCTCAAGTTTACAGACTTCAATAGTTAAACCAAGTAGAAGCTATCTTGAACTCATATCGGTAAATGAACAGTTAAACAAGTTCACCAGTTTCTTCGAGAAAGCTACGGATAGTCCACCTTGGGCTGCTCAGAGGGTTTGGGCTAGGAGGATATTCTCAGGTAGGAGTTTTGCGCTCATAGCTCCAACAGGCATGGGGAAAACCGTCTTCGGCTCTATAATAGCCCTATTCCTAACACGTGAGAAAGGCT
>JAWCKO010000156.1:2069-3359 GCA_038851915.1 Bathyarchaeia archaeon | reverse complement strand
GACTTTTCGACAGTACTCTAGCCATTATCTGTGCTTCCCACTGATCTCGGATAGGCTCATGTTCCTTTATATGCTTAAGTAAATCTGCTGGATTTTTAAACTTAGAAACAAGCTGATAGAAGTGTTTATGTGCTACCCCATCTCTGCACTCGGCTAGAAGCACTATTACACCGTTTGTTTTTACTAGAAGTTCACCTACAGCCATACCTTTAACGGCTTGATATAGGTTTCTATCGGCAGGGTAGCCTCCACCACTCACTACAACTATGTCGGCTCTTCTTTCAGCCTTGACCTTTATGAAGCGCTCTATAAACTCTACGGCAGACCTATGAGCTTTAATAGGTTCACCTGAGAAACACCTTGAGACTCCTCCTTCAAAACCTAAGAACACATTTACAACGGCGTCGAGTTCAGACATAGAGGAGGCTTCGCAAATATCTCTATAGATTATGTTTCTATCTAAAACTCCGAGCCTAGAGCCTGGGTGGTTTATCATAGCATAGGAATGATTTCTGTAGATCGTTTCAACGCCGGAAACCCCTGGGAGGATAATCTTACCTCCACCACTGTATCCTGCGAAAAAGTGGGGTTCTACTGTACCAAAGCCGATCCGTAAATCAGCTTCAAAAAGCCTACTATTAACATATAGGGGGGTGCCCCAAGATGTTTCACCGAGATACGTTAGTTCATCTGTTTTCGAAGCGTCATGATTTACGATTTCAGCTTCTTCAAAGACTTTTTCACCTAAAAGCTCTTTAAGTTGATTTCGAGAAGCTGGCTCATGTAATCCATTCGCTATTAGGACCGTGAAGTCTTTAAAACCCTCTTCTTTAAGCTTTTGGGTAACTGGGGGTAAGACTTTACTCAGTGGAGTGGCTCTAGTGTAATCTGTAACTATTAGCAGAACCTTTGACCCTTTCTTGATAAACGGCGTTACTGGGTTTTCTAAGCTTCTTCTAACCTCATATTCTTCATCTGTAGACACCGACGGTCTAGACGTTTTTAAGACACCTATAAGGTTTTTATCTGACAACTCGATTTCAATCTGTTCTCTACCATATAGAAAACCAACTTTCAAAACACTTCGCCACACATTTAAAAGTTTAAGCTCTATTTAAACATCCTCCATATACTTAAAAATTTGTGAAGACTTATCTAGTATAAAGTGGTTAATCAATACTGGAGGTGTCTCATTTTGGACGTTTTTGAAGCGATTAAAAAGAGGAGAAGCATTAGACGTTATAAGAAGGAGGCTAAAATCCCAGAGGAGCATCTCCTGAAGATTCTTGA
>JAWCKO010000156.1:0-2027 GCA_038851915.1 Bathyarchaeia archaeon | reverse complement strand
CTGGCAACCGTCAACCTTGGAGGTTTGTAGTAGTAAAAGATCCTGATGTTAAACTTAAACTTGCAGAGGCATGTAACAATCAAGCTTTTATAGCAGATGCACAAGTGGCTATTGCGGCGATTGGAGATCCATCCGCTTCACGATGGTGTGCTCAAGATCCCATGATAGCTGTTGAACACATTGCTTTAGAAGCTACGGAGCTCGGTTATGGAACATGTTGGATAGGTGCGTTTAATGAGGAAGCTGTTAAGAAGGTTTTGAACATACCTTCTGAGCTTAAAGTTGTATGCGTAATTCCCATAGGTGTTCCAGACGAGGAGCCTTCGGCCAGACCTAGGAAAGCTATTGAAGAGGTCTTTCACCTCGATAAATATGGAAACCCGTACAGAGTTAAATGAGGGGGAAGAATGAGTATTCTAGAAAGCCTCGACAAGTATATGACTCCAACCTACAATGCCATGAAGAAGACGGGTCTACTGCTGGGTTCAACAGGATCTAATGGGAAGCCGAACCTCATGACGATAGGATGGGGATTAATTGGAATAATCTGGACTAAACCGATCTTTCTCACAGCCGTTAGGGTAAGTAGATATACGCATAAGCTTCTAGAGGAAAGCGGCGAATTCACAGTGAATGTTCCTACTGAAGATATGGGTGAAGCATGTAGAATCTGTGGAAGTACGTCTGGTAGAGAAGTTGACAAGTTTGATAGGACTGGTTTAAAGTGGAAGCGTGGAGAATTTGTCAAAGCACCAGTTGTAGAAGGATGCCCCATCGTTTACGAGTGCAGAGTCCTGTACAAGGATTCCGTTAAACTTCAAACACTACCTGAAGACTTGGTTGAGAATATTTATCCAAGAAGAGATTGGCATATCCTGTACTATGGGGAAATCCTAAAAATACATGGGAAAGTTTAGCAGAATAACAGCAACGCCTTAATTTTTTTCACCCTAATGTTCTAGCTTTTACTACTGCTTCTAATCTTGAATGGAAAGATGCAAAACCTCGGTTTTCCTTTGGCGTCGATGAGGTGTTCAACCACTATTCCTAGAGAGCTGCCCGGCATTCTCACTCATGGATATACATGAGATTTATTCAGAATACCTTCAAACCAAGATGGAAGAATAGTCTTGAGGATTGAAAGGCGTAATGCTTTTTAAGGAGAGAGTAATGTGTGTATGTGCTAAAGGTGAGGCGAAGTGTCAGCTAAAAAACCGTTTTATGTTAGATTTAATGTACCTAAGGAGCTGGCGGATGCAGCCTATGAGACAATATCCATGATTAAAGACACTGGCAAAATCAGACGAGGAGTTAACGAAGTTACAAAATCTGTTGATAGAGGAGCTGCTAAACTGGTGATCTTAGCTGAGGATGTGGATCCGCCTGAAATAGTAGCGCATCTTCCCCTCTTATGTGAGGAGAGGAAAGTCCCATATATTTACGTGCCATCCAAGAGACAGCTCGGCATAGTAAGCGGTATAGAAGTAGCTACATCCTCAATAGCTGTAGTAGACCCTGGAGAAGCGAAAGGAGTATTTGAAGAACTCATCTCTAAGATTGGAGCTCTAAGAAAAGGTGGAAGCTGATGAGCACTAAGAGACCCAGAGAGGAGGAGCCTAGTCCAGCTGAAGTTATCCAAATAATAGAGCGGACTGGCGTTACAGGCGAGATAGAACTCGTTAGAGTTAGAATTTTAGCTGGCCGTGAGAAGGGTAGAGTTATCTCTAGAAACGTTAAGGGACCTGTTAGAGTAGGTGATGTTGTCCTCCTTAAAGAGACTGAGAGAGAAGCGAAACGTATAAGGTAATTGCAGAGGCGAAGTACGTCATGCTACCCGGAGCAAGGAAATGTTCTTTCTGCGGCTCGGATATACCCGTCGGATCGGGACTTATGTACGTTAAGCGAGACGGCACCATATTCTGGTTCTGCTCGAGGAAATGTAGAGTCAGCATGTTAGAGTTCCGCCGAGACCCTAGAAAGCTCAAGTGGACTGAATACCATGGGAAGAAAGAAAGAGGAAGTTGAGG